>NZ_DLAV01000022.1:0-233678 GCF_002494055.1 Sphingobacterium sp. UBA7038 | reverse complement strand
AGCAGAAGGTAAAGCCAAAGGACTAGCAGAAGGAGAGCGTAAAAAAGCTCTTGAGACTGCTAAAGCATTTAAGGAAATGGGGCTACCTATAGCTGATATTGCTAAGGGCACAGGGCTTTCTGTCGAAGAGGTCGAAAAACTCTAAGTTTCTTTATTTTGGATGACTGCTCCACCAATAGATGAATGGCACGAGCCGATTAAATTGGTTGACACAGTTTATGTTACAGTCTCCCGTTATATGCTGTGCTTCCTGTTATTCTGTTGTCGGTAATAGTTTGTCCGCTAAATATTGTTTCCATTTTGTCCCGGTAAACTCGCAATTTCCGCTTTTGATTTGAGCATTAGGAAATTCTGCAAGAATTGCTGTTAAGTCGTTCCAAACATTTTTCAATTTATCGTCCTTGTTTTCAAAATTCAAACTAAATTTTCCGTTTTCTACTTTAATATGCTTGAGAAAAATACCTTCTTGTGTCGAGCTAATTCTGTCCGCAAGTTGTATATAGTAACCTTGATAGTCTGGATAAGGAACTTGCTCTGGTTGTCTTTCTTCACCTGAATAATAACGAAACAGAATGTCGTGTCCGTATTTGCTTAATTTTTCTTTCCAAAATAAAGGTCTCGGAACTTCAGAAAGGTCAGCGGTCAAATATATTTCCTTCTCACTTGTCCAAGGCTTAAATGTTGTTTTTATTAGTTCTTGTTCTTCAATTTCAAGGCTGTTTGTAACAAGTCGAAAAATCGCAGGTGTAGCGAACTCTAAGCAAATTCCATTTTCAACTTCCCATGCTTCAATATATTCAATGTAATTGTCGTCACCAACATTTGTTACATCTATGTCAAAAGTCCATTCATAAATTTTTGATGGAATAATTTTGAAAGGCAAGATGTGTCTTTCTGAATTTGCCTTATAATTTGCTTTCACATTATAACCAACAATAATTTCAAGCGGATTTTCTTTTATTGCCAAAACGTGTCCGTCTTCAAAATAGAAGTTGTCGGACAACCATTTGTCAAGGTCGTTGAATGTATGTACGGTAGTTTTTAGCATTGTATATGTAGAGCGGCGACTTTGCGAAGTAACGTAGCCGTATCGAAGATACGAAAGTGGAGCTGTTTAACCAAGTCGCTTATGGTAAGCTGTCCGCGTAGCGACGGCTTACGTCAATTCCAATCTTAATATAGACTAAGGTTTCCCATAATGCTATTATCGGGCTAGGATAGGCTTAATACATCCGATTACATATAAAAAATGGGAAACCCTAAATATCTGTACGGTATACAATGTTGCTAATAATATTAGTAATATTGTGTAATGAAACCGCTAGAAATCTTTTGCCGAAATCGGGTAATGTACGCTCAAATTACCGTGCATGATAAAAGCATGGGCATGAAAGATTATCATCTTTACAACAAAAATGGTCTTGCTCATTATGTTTTCAGGAAATCTCAGGGAGAGTGGCAATTGGCATACGGTGTACTTGCCGATGACATCAAGGAAGCGTGCATTGACGCCCTTATACTTCGCTTTGATACTGATGTGCCTGAGTTGTTTTATCATCATGGAAAACGCCAGGTAGTGGAAGTTCGGGCCAAGAAATACAGCCTTTGGCATATATACCTCAATAATGCTTATGTAGGAAGTATTCATTATGACACCTTCACTAAACAGTTCAATTATCACCTTGACGACAATTGCTTATTGACCGATGATCACGTGCAAAAATATATAGCCATGATCCAGCGTGGAGAATTAAAGTGGATAAAGGACGATATTCGATGAAAAAGAATATAAAGTTCGAATGTGACGTGTGTGGTCAGAAGCAAGTGGTTGAGGTTTCTGTTTTGCATGGTGGTGGAACCTTGCAAATTATGATTGATCGGTTTTTTATAATGAATGTAGATTTTCGCAGTGGCGATTGGGTAATGCTATGTAACAATACGAGCTGGTTGACCACCGATGAACTTGTTATTATCCTCGATGAGTTGGGCTATGACGAATAAAAAAACCTTGAGTCTGGGCGGGGCGAATCCTGTTTGGTTTTAAAAACAAAAAAAGGCCGAGTTACTCCTCATCCTCATAAATGAATAAATATTATAAAGTCTTTTCCAAAATTAGAAATCACCCAAGTTGCAGCAATGATAACGGACGGTGCGACAGGTGTGGACGATCATGGAAAAACTTTTTGATAATAGAATGCTGTCATTACCGAGACAGGGGGTTGATCTGGAGTGTTCGTGAACATGATAATAATATTTGAAGCAATAAACTAGCATTCCGGAATGAAAGTATTATCAGGAAGGAACTTTTAAACAACATATTCAAATAAATGAATAATTACTATCTGTGGGATTTACATACAATTAAACCAAAGAATGAAAGCAATTCACAACCTATGTAAGCATCCATTAATATAAACACTATTATGAGTCCAGCCGTATATATCGACCGGACTTTAAGATTTATCTTTTCAAAGCCTTTTCCTTTTCTTTAAGCATCCAGTTTCGGAGCTTTTCCTCTCTTTCAGGGCTGATACGCTTTAGAACAATTACCCCCTTTAAATTTTGAGTGCTATTCCCTGTAAATCTGTCGAATTCAACCGTTATATCATATTCAAAGCGATTCCATTTGGGAGAAGTGAGACTGTCAAACGGCACAGTTGTTATGGAATCCCCCCGTTGAACATATACCAAATTTGCCCAAGTAGCAGATGTCCTACTTGGAACACCAGACATCATTGCAACATCACGGAGATCCAAATGTATTTTTTCGACCAAAGTCTGTAGTATCGATAAGTCCTTTTCTTTTTTTTGACTGTAGGCAGATGTTAAAAAACAAATACCCAAAATTGTTAAAATGTTATTCTTCATTTGTTATCAATTAATTGGGGCTAGAGGATACGCTATGGATCGGACAGTTTTTCCCATCGCCTAAGTTTGCGTATGGTTTGATCGTTTGAGGTTGACCATCGGCGCTCGTCACGGTGATAGTTGGGTTTTTTACCCAGGTTTCATTTATTTCAACAGGTGGATTACCAAAGGTTGCATAATTATTTGCAAATGCTAAAGCTTTTGAAAAGTACTATTAATACAATATCGAATCCTATTTGGTTTTTAAAAAATATTATTTCTAGCTGTTGAGCATGGAGTACTAGCTGTCAAAAAGTTTGCTGTTACCGGATTTTTGACTGTAAATGATCTAAGCACCAAAAATATTTTACGTTGACGGATCAGGTGTGGATGATCTTTAAAAGCTACACATTCAAAAAATAGATAACATCAACCTCCCCACTTGAAGTTAGTGAGTGGATAGATTGCAATTATTTACTGATGTTTTCGACTTGCTTTTTCAACTTCCTTTCTTAACTTTTTCTGATCTTTTCTTGGGCCCACTTCATTTATATAAGCAGGTTGCCTTGGTAATTTTATATCCAGATAGTAATCTTTAAAGTATGCATCTATTCTCACTTCATCAATTGTCAAATTCGATCCAAATTTTTCTATAATTACTTTTCCCCAAAAACCATCTGGAGAGATTTGTTTTGAAAATTCACCCTTTTCGTCTGTGGTAAGCGAAGCTATGGTGTCCCTGCCATTTTTAAGAAAAAAGACTCTCGCGTAAGGCACTATTTCATTATTATAGCATAATCTTACTTTTCCATGTATTAATGGAGCTACCTCGCTTTCCGTATATCCTTTGCCCATCTGATTAAAACTACTGCAATTGTTTCGATCAATTTCAGCAAAGTCGTCAAGATTCTTTTTCGTTGCACAACTTGCCAATGTCCAAAATAAAAGAATGCTAGCAACCCATGCGAACTCCTTTTTGTGTAACTCCTTTGTCTTTTCTAGTATCATATTGTTCAGCCATTATTCTATCTGTAATTCGAGATTTATCTACATCTGAAAGGTTTTTAAATGCATCCGTTTCTAATAAGCCCTTCCAGGCAATATCGTCATATATTTGCTTATCTAAATGATAGCCTTTTAATTCTCCGTAATTTTTAATGGATGCGGCTAGATCTGTAATAAAATCTCTAGCAATGGTCTCATGTTGAGCGCCATTTGAAAAAGCTTTTTTCTTTGTATACTTTTCAAATAATTGAGGATAAGTCATTGTTGCTGCCGTTGGATCATCATAAAAAAATGCAGTAAGGTAAGCATGAATAGATTCATGAAGCATTGTTGTTGCAAATGCTAAGTCGGAAACATTACCTATAACTAGTGGATTGGTATTGAAAGCTATAATTATTTCTCCTGTATTATTATTTCGATTTGTACCAGCCACTTTCATCGGATCGCTAAAATTTTCTGTAGTAAACTTAAGGTTATACCCTGGTATTTCTCCCGAAAACTTTTTGATTATATCAGCGACAGAATTTCCATTCAGCATTTTAAGTGTATCCGATACGCCTTTCATACAGTCTGGAAGATTTGTATCATCGATTTTAGCATTGAAGTTTGCAATATCACTTCCGTCCGAGCCACCTCCACCATCACCCGTACCAGGTGCATCTGGAACCCAAACATTTTCGCAGACGTACTCATCTCGGCTATCAATAAGCGACCAACCATATCCAGCACAAAATGAGGGGTAAGAACAATCTCTGCTATGATATATAGTAATACCACTACCACATCCATATCCTCCTGATTGATAGATACAATCCACCGTTTGATAGTTGCAATTTTGCTCCCATGCCATTTTCGTTGATGAAGCCCTCTTTTTCTGTACATTTTCATCTCCTTCAAAATAAGGCGAACCATTCCGGTATTTTATCAAATTTGCAGCGTTACTTTTTAGATTTGTGAATAACATTTTTCCAGTAAAGGAGCGGAGATCAGTAATTTCTTCCTTCGTATCATTGAAAAAAAAGCCTTTGTAAAATTCTTTGCCATTTTTTACGAGTAAGTATGTCTTACCACCTTTTTCAAACGTAATTTTCTTCTTATCTTCCTTGAGAAAAGGATGCAATGGAATGAACATATATTCAACTGAATCGTTTGCTTTACGGACAGTTACTTCATCCCATAAAGGTTCCCATTGAATTGGTAAGTTATCGTTTGGATTGATCTTTTTAAATATTCCTTCTTTGGCATAAAATTCTTTTATATCAGCCAAAGTCGGCTTATTTTCATTATCTAATACTTGGGACGAATCTTTCTGACAACTTACTACGATAAACAGCAAGATAAGGAGCCAGATAAAGTTTCTTGTAAAAAAATGGCTTTTCATTACTTCTATTTTACTTTTCACTTAACGATTTATAGGAATAAAGCTAAAGTTATTTATCGTGAAATTTTTACTAGATTAAAAAACTACACATTTGTGTGAAAGTTTGTAACTCGCTTATAATGTATAGATAATGCACAGGTAATATACAGGTAATAATAGAAAAGTAATTCGATTTTAAGAACCATTCTTCTGATTGAAATACAATAGGGAATTGAAATCAGCTTTACACGTTACTCGTGTAATATAGATAAGCTGGTTAGATAATATAAGAAATGAAAAAAGGACAAAGATTGCAGAGCGTGAGGGAGTACAAAACGCACTCTGTCAAAGGCTGGTGAAACATGCTGGTCTCTGTGTTACTTCCAAATGAACCTAACTGTTTTTAACAAAATCTGGATCAAAGATCACTAATCATTAGCAGTAAAATCTTATTACTTTATAAAAAAATTAAAAATTCGAATTTTAGCAGGCTTTTGAATAAAATGAACGACAATTATCTCAACTAATCTCGCGATCTTTACAGTAGATGAATGCCCAAAGCCGGTTAACATCTAGCCCAAGCGGACATCTAGCCAACATGGCCTCCCTCGACGGTTAACGAGGGAGGCCTTTTGTTTATTTTATTGCCTTATTAAAATTGCTGAATAAATCAGCTACGGTTTCCCGTATCGAACCATTCTTTCAAACCCATACCTTAGCCTTACAATTTGTAATAATCTTGAAAGTTAATATCTGTAAACATATTAATTCAGCATAAATAATGTATATTAGGCTTGGGTATTAACCTTGCCCGATTGAAAAGTAGTATGCCATGATAGTAACCACGACCAATTCCATCGAAGGGAGGGAGATTTCACGATATAATGATCCAATAGCAGCCAATGTTGTCATCGGCGCCAATATCTTTAGCGAAATAGGAGCGAGCTATGTAGATTTCTTTGGCGGTCGCTCTACCAGTTATGAGAAGAAGATGCATGAGATGTACAAGCGTGTTACTGAAACGCTCAGGTAACGTGCACAGGCAATTCGTGCTGATGTTACTATAGGGCTTAAGGTTGATTTCGACGAAATCTCAGGTAAGGGGAACCTGCAATTTATCTAACGGTTATGAAGTATAAAATTTAGAGCCAACAATCATTACAAATACAACCAAGATATGAATACGCAATTGACAATGACTGTCCTCATGACAATATTAACTCTGACCAGCCTCGGACAAAATAATGATCATAAATCTGTACATAGTTCTGCAGATAAGGTTTTTATAAAATCATTGGAAGAAAGGCAAATAGGAAAAGTAAGTATTATATTTCTTTACCCACATTTTACGCTTTAGATGAAACCAATGGAGAAGATTTTTCCATTTATCATTTTCATCCTGTCGACACTACAAATCACACTGGTTTTTCGGGCGGTTTTTATTTTGGTAATCATCCTCGTCAATTTCCAGCTAAAAATGAAAGTTGCAGAACAGAGACGCGGAAAAGTGAAATGTTTGATCAAAATGTTAACTGGACGATTTATAATTGTAATGGAGACTATTCAGTTCAAAGCATAATGGATAGTAAAAGTGGCGAGGGGCGGAATGAATTGCTTCACATTTTTGGCCATGCAAAATCGAATAAAAATCTCGACAATTTACTGTTTATTGTTACTACAATGAAAAAAAAGGATTAATATCAGCAGATACTAAAATTTGTCGTGGGCCGATTGAATTTTTGATGATAACAAATGGACGAATGACTTGAGTACCATGGATAGATTGCCAACATTTTTGGATAAAAGAATATTTGGTCTTAGTCAGGCATATCAGTATCAGATACAGCCTTATTCAACTTCATACGGTATTTTGGGCTTTAATTCAATCATGATGTATCCTGCTTCGAATGTCATGACTAAAGTCGGCGGTGGTACCTGGACAGCTCAGCGAGATGATTTAAGTGAGGGTGATATCGAAGGGTTAAATCAATTCTATGGATTTAAAATTAATGGACCGTCTAGCATTTGTTCTGATGGTATATATACGATAGTAAATCCGGGAACAGTAACCTTGGAAAACGCTGATGGAATAGCAACTTTAACTTCATTAGGTAATAATCAGTGGAAAGTTACAAGAACTGGTAATTATGCCGGTTTTGTAAAACTGAAGACCAAAAATGTGAAAGGTTATTCAGTTGAAAAAGTTATAGATGTAGGTGCAGGCTTTAACATTTCTGGGAGACCTATTGTTAATCCGGGCCAGATTTATACCTATACAGTCGATGCTTCATTGGGGAATGTCAGTTTCTTTGTCGGTGGGGGAACAATATTATCAACGACAGCAAATACTGTGAGAGTCAAAGTACTTAACACGCAAAATGGGGCTTTACCGTATTTTTATATTTCAGCCACTGCTCAAACTGCATGTGGATTATCTACAGTTATTGAGTACCCTACAGTTCAAGAATAGAAATGAATTGTATTTCGTATTATATCAAAGCCTTGAGCGCTCGCTTAAGGCTTTTCTGTACAATCCCTTTGCACACCTTACCTTACATCTAATATATATATAGAATTTTTGGATTGGTGGATAAATTTAACTCAAACCATCTAAGAGCTCAAAAGTAATCTCTCCACTATGATGCTCCCTTAATTGGTCGATTAACGGAATACATGACGCATCATAAGCAATATGTGTTAGGTTTTTAAAAGTTAATATTTCAATTAAAAGATTGGGAATATCAATAATATGAGCATTTTTAAGAACCAGTGTTTTTAGGTTTTGTATTCTGAGGTTAGTCAAACCGATTAAATCAAAATGATCCAAATATAAAAAACTCAAATTTTCAAGGTCATTTATCCATAACGGGATCTCATAGGGACTATTTTCTTTTACCCTTCTACTACTGTAATCGCCTGTTAAAAATAGTTTTTCAAGTTGATAAAGGCTTTTTACATGTTCATTTGGCAAGGTATTTCTGTCAAACATCGTTGTCGTATATAAGGCAAAGGGGACATTGCTAATTCCTAATAAGACCGTATCTCCTTGAAAAAATAGTACTGATCCATTTTTTTCATCACCCCAATTAATATGAAGCATACCGCTTCCCTTAATAATGCTTTTTCCTTCATTGTTATCTTTTTTCATAATGACTAAATATGAGATCTTACAACCGCCAGGTAACAGTTTAATTTCTACTGCAATGCAACTATAAATTCAGGTTTCAATTCAGGCCCGTTCCAAAACGTAAATCCAAGGTTGCCGAGTATGCAATCCGATAATTCAGCTTTGACGATATCTTTCGAAACTAACCACTTTAAAATATCATTTACAACAACTTCATCAAAAACATACCTGGACACTTTAGGCACAAGCGAAATAGTATAGTCATTCATAGACTAAAAATAAAGAATAATTCGAACAATGTTCTAACGGTTTCATACAAATTTTTCTCTAAACACCTGAATAAGTTACTTATGGTTTCCCGTAACCAGTCCTACTTTCAAACCCATGCCTTAGCCTAACAATCTTTAATAATCTTGAAAGTTAATATCTATAAACATATTAATTCAAAATAAATAATGTATATTAGGCTTAAGTATCAACCTTGCCCGATTGAAAGGTTGCATGCCATGATAGTAACCATGACCAATTCCAACCTTCCAATAGCGGCCAATGTTGTCATCGGTACCACTGTCTTTAGCGATATAGGAAAGAGCTATGTAGAGTTCTTTGGCGGTCGCCTATTCGTGTAATTTACTATAAGTCGATAATTTCTTAAGTGTGTTATGTGATAGATATGTAAATAATAGTAGTTATGGGGGATTTTAATTAATTCAGACAATTTTTTGTTTACTACACATTTGTGTAAATTTCAAAAAACCATATTATAGATGTGATTTTTATAAATATATTCGATATTATATTAAATATAAATTATGAAAAAAAGTATTTTAAAGATGATGCTACTAGGTGGTGTTATCTTTGGAGCGAGCCAAGTTCAAGCATCAACCATTGCTGAAGAAGTTCCGGTTGCACAAATGGAAGCGATGGTTGAACAGGACAGTCCTGTCCCATGTCTTTTAGGCGTCGTAATTCGCGGCGAACAGATGCAAGGACATTACCCAGATGATGTTCTTGACCGTATCTTAGAAATTGAAATGCAAAAATGTTTTGAAGGTACTCACTCTACACAACAATAAAATTCATAGTCTAAGAACTATGTTGGTTATTTAAATAATAAATATGGTTGGGTATTTGCTCAACCATATTCAAAATTTAAAAAATGAAACTAAAACACATCTTTCTTCTTTTTATATTGATCTTCATTATGAAGGTCAAGTCCAACGCACAGGAAGTTGCCGGCCATGCTCATTATGCTGTATTAAGGAGTACTGATAGTATTAATAATGGCCCTGAAGGTCTATGGGTGCTGAACGCATATCCCTTTGTTCCAAAGATGGCTGCAATGATGCGTTTTAAGCTGGAATTTACAACCACAAAATCTATGTTTAACCGGGTAAAGACCATTGAACTTGAAAAAGTTTCGAATGAAGATATTAAAATAACCGAAGGGTTAGTCGGTTATAAAGATACGAGCTGGCATGATGCTTCGTATTTTTACAGTTTTGATAGGGATATTAGAAAAGGTATGGACAAAAAAGGACTTATATTGAAGACCCATAACAATTTTGACTGGAAAATCAGTGAGGAAACGAAAAAAATAGGTGAGTTTACGTGCTATAAAGCAAAAGGAGATAAAGTAATAAGCTATAGGGAGGGCGGCGAATACAAAATTAGAAAAACACCTGTTATTGCCTGGTTCTGTCCCGAAATTCCTATACCCTTTGGCCCTGTCTTCGCACGTGACCTACCAGGTTTGATATTTGAGTTTCAATATGACGGTATTGTCTACGGACTAACTGACATTAACTTAACAGGAAAGGCTGACATTGCTCCATTGCCAGATAAAGAAATCCTGACAAAAGAACAATGGCGGGAAAGGTTATATAAACTAGCCAAAGAATTAAATGTTCCTTATCAATAGCTTGTGACGTTAAGATTTATACTATTATTTATTCTCTTATTTGTTCTTCCCCCTAGTTTACCGGCGCAACAAAGCTTGCTAATTAAAGGTCTTGTTGTTGACGAGAGTGACAAACCGTTGGAGAACGCAAGTATCGTGATCAAGCGTATTCCTTCTTCCGGAAGTGCTCCCTTATTTCAGAAAAGTGATCAGCAGGGCCATTTTCAGTTTGAATTTCCGAACGTAGGAAAAATTGAGCTCACAATCTCCAGATTAGGCTATCAAAAAGTTGTTGATACCTTAGATAATCAGTCAGCAGAACGGAAAATCAAATACAAATTATTAAAATCTGTCCAGAAACTTGATGAAGTAAAGATTGACTACCGATACCGCGCGGTGGAAATTGCCAAAGATACCATCCGTTTTTCTGCCGATTACTTCAGGGACAGTACCGACCGAAAATTACAGGATCTTATTGAAAAGATGCCTGGCTTTTCCATCGAAGATGGAAAAGTGCGTTTTCAGGGAAAGCAGGTCAATGTAACCTTAGTGGAAAATGAACGCTTTTTTGGTGGCGGCAGTAAGCTCGCTATCGAGAATATTCCCGCTAATGCAGTAGACAAGGTTGAGATGATCAGTAGATTTTCCCAAAACGACCTGCTGAGAAACGTCCAGGTAAATGATCAGCTTGCCATGAACGTCAAACTGAAAGAGAATAAGAAGAATTTCATCTTTGGAGATCTTGAATCTTCATTGGGAAGCGAAAAATCTTACAAGGAACACGCCGCCCTATTTTATTACTCACCGGCAAAAACCATGTCTTTTATTGGGGATATCAATAATATCGGTACTTCACCGGTATCCAAGGAAGATATCGATCGCGTGCAGGGCGCCGAGTTGCAGTATTTTTCAAATTCAGTTCCCAAGGATGGTCTGACGGGTTACAATCGTGACAATCGAAATGTGATAAAAAACATCAATAAATTCGCCGCATTCAACGGTTTTCAAAAGATCCTAAAAAAGAAGTTGAGCGTAAATCTCTATGGCGTATATTCCGAAAACAGACTGGGCACCATTTTAGAAGGCACTAATCATTATTCTTTTCCCGACCTTCGGTATACAGAACAAACCAATATGCGTTCTTCGCAGGTTAATAGGCAGGCGTCTTTCAATATTTCGAGCAATTTTAAGCCAAGTCCATATTTTAGCTTGGATTATAACCTGGGTACATTCTGGACAATGCCCAAGCAGCAGGTGCATACTAACAATGTCATTGACAGATTTGGAGTAGACAACAATAGTATACAAATCCAGGATGGACATTCTGTTGTTTTAAAGCAATACCTGGAAGGTAGCTGGAAGCATTCTTTGCGAAGTTACAGCTCATTTGCTTTCCAGCATCAGTATACCTCGGAGAGAGACAATTTCTCCCTTTCTTCGGACAGCCTTTTCCTGCGTGGTTTTATACGTTTTGATTCTATGGCGAACTATAGTATAGTGAGACCTGTGGAGCGGAAGAAGCATCTTTTCAATGGGTCTTATAAATACTATTGGGTCATCAATCAAAACCAGCAACTTCACCTGGAAGTCAACTCCCAAAATGAATTATTACGGCAGAATGGGCAGTCAGTTGGAGCCCAGGATACAACCGGGGCACAGTTATTTGATCACGGACAATATTATCGAAACAGCAGCAATTATTTGGGTGGGAGCTATCGGTTGGACTTTGATAAGTTAAAAATATTATTTTCTTTAAAGCAGTATTACTTATATTTAATCAACCAGACTCCAACAAACTATAATCGTCATGGGCAATGGTTTCTACAACCGGAGGTGGATCTAAAATATGGGAAAAGTGCATTGGATGGATTTCGCCTTAATTACCGAAGAGGTTATACTTTTGCGACAGCAATGGACCTTAATCCGTCTTATTGGATTACAGGTTACAATAGTTTGTCTCGGGGAAATATCCTGCTGGAGGGACAGACATTCCATAAACTTACTTTTACCTATAACAATTTTAGACTTACAGACTTTCGGGTAATCCATTTTAACAGTACATTGACTTTGAAAGATAAGATCAAAGGGAACAGCCTTTTGACTTCTTCCTACGAGCAGTTGAAGACAGTGCAGTTGTTTGATCGACCTGATCTCAATTTCACCAATATCGGGGGGTATAGCATACGATATGGTAGGTTTGAACCGGGAGTATATCTATCCTATATCCATATGAGGTTAGCACAAGGGATCGATAACAGCGAGATTTATCTACGGCAGAATACGGTTTCGACAGACCTTTCCTTAAGATGGTTTATACCAAAGCTTGCTGATGTAAAATTAGCCTGGACAAGAACAGATAGCTGGCAAAAGAGTTTGGCAGATAATCAAAAGGTCGCGCTCAATAAATGGAGCATTACCGGGAAATATCAGCTGAAGAATCTTGTATTTAAAACAGACTGGAGTCTCTTGAAAACAGGGCTGGGTGATAGCAGTGCTGATCCAACTACTATAAATGGAAATTTTGAAGTGCGTTACCAGAAAGTAAAATCTCCATTCAGTTTTTATATTCAAGGGCTAAACGTGTTAAAAAATACAAGCTACCGAACTGCGGTACTGACAGAGTACATTAGTTCCGAAAAAATCATCTATACGATGCCCCGTATTTTTCTATTGGGTTTATCGTATAGTCTATGATATTTCATACTATTTGCTCCTTCCATTCTATGCACATCATAGATTATTTGGTCCAATATCGCCACAACATTGCATACTAAATAAGGGTTGAATGCCTAGAGCCTAAGGATTCCTGTAACCAATCCTACTTTCAAACCAATACCTTCGCATTACAGTTTGTATTAACCTTGAAAGTTAATAGCTGTAGACCTATTAATTCAGCATAAATAATGTATATTAGGCTCGGGTATTAACCTTGCCCGATTGAAAAGTATAATGCCATAATAGTAACTAATAACAGTAGCATTTATGTTGATTTTAATAGTTATAAAGATGATCACTATATCAATCAAAAAAATTGAAGGACATATCAGATTGCTAAGCGAACAGCTTTATTAGTCGATTTAAAAACTGACACCACGAATGAGAAATAAGATATTGACACTATTACTTTTATTAACAACCTTAATATCCTACGGACAAAAGAAAATGGAACAGACATTCTTCACGTGGGACAATTTTGTTGGCGGATTTGCCAAAGAAATGATTTCTGTCGAAGACGTTTTTAATAGTATGGTAAAGAGTGGTCTTAAAGACAACTGCTTAACAAAAATGGACTTTACTTTTATCTCAGATAAAAGTGAGAACTTACAAAAGCTTGGAGAATCTATCAAGGTACACTATCCATACACTGTTCAAGAAGTTAAGAAATACGGAAAATTGTGGGAACTAAACGGCGAGACAAATGAAATTCCAATGACAGCCGACAACTTACTTTTTTGGGGTTTGGATATGTATAAAAGAGGTTTTGAATTTGACGCGAAACATGATGCTTACGGTGGACCTTTTGATCCAAAGGAACAGAAATTTCCAGTAATTGACTCAACAAAGGCGCACTATTATTTTGACAAAGGTTTAGCTGAGTGTGTCAATATAAGCTGGGAGTATTCTTTTGATTACCTCAGCTAGTTGCATTTCATCCGCCCCAAAAATCTTTGCAGCTTCTATTAGACTAGGATGGTTAAATATGTCGTTATGCGACAGATAATTAGGGAATATTTTGATGAAAAATTGTTCAAATTTTTCCTTTTTCCAATCATTGAGTGCTGGGTGATCTTGCCAAAGTGCCAGCGTACTATTCAAAAGCTGTTGGCGTCCATAATAGTGGAGATCTTCATCGTCAAGTTCCAAGATAATGTTCAAGAAACCCAGATATTGCGAGACGCTACAGATTTCCCGAATTGCCTCAAGCTTTTTCTCTGCACTGCGATATTCGCCAGCGGAGTCTTTTAGAAAGGATTTGATGGCTGCAGAATCGTTGGGGTTGAGGTTTTGGGGTAGATTGATTCTCTGCTCATTGTTGGATATCGGCTGAATTTGACATGTTTTGTCTTTTTTTTCATAGAATGATAAAAATATATCAATATCTGCGATTAAGATACTGCCTTCTTGGAGCTTCGAACGTAATACTTTGACCATTTCTGGCCTGCGGTAATTTGGACAGTCATAACGAATCAATTGAAATATCTCGGTTGCGATTGCATCGACAAAAACGGATTTTTTTGTTACTAGCGCTTCCAATAACTGATTACAGTGCCTAACGAAATTATTGCCATAAGAGCTATTTACATATAATAAAGCACCTGCCATTTCTGGTTCAATCATCTTTCTGTTAAATGCCTGCTCTATCGCCGGTACAATAGAATATTTTAATTTAATGAAGCGTAGATGGTCCCATCGGCAAACCAGTGCAATTGTACCTTTTGGATCCAGGTGAGCTGATCCATCAATCGCTTCTTCCCAGGGAAAGTTATCCCAGTTTTTTAGACGGCTGTGCGCATACTCAACAAAACGGGTGAACATGTAGGCAGTTTCTGGATAAATACCGTTTGAAGAACTAGAGAGTTGTGCAATGAACTTGATCTGGTCAAAGCCTTCAATATCCATTTCGGATACGGTTTCAACCATTTTCTTAAAATATGCTTGGCCAACAGAGTGATCAATTTTTCCGCCAATTCTAACACAGGTCAAGAAGTCACTTATCTTACCACTGGCGTCGGTCTGTGCATCGTAAATCAGGTCATCTGCTTCCTTTAACAATGCTAAAGTTGAAATATGGGCAGTTTTACATCGTGAAATATTGTTAGCTATTCCCAGAAGTAGAGAAATATGGTTATCTTTTGTACAAAAACAGTCTTTTAGTAATTTGATATAGCGATTTTTGTCTTCAATATAAATGGCAATGTCGCTAAAGACTTCTCCATAATACACATTAAAGTGTGGTAATTCCCGATTATATGCATATAAACTGTAATTACGGTGCAATAATCTACTATGAGCCTCAATTTCATCAAGAAATGTTTTCTCATCGATCTTCTGTGCGAGGAATTTTGCCCTGAGGGAATAGAAAGGCAACACTGCTCCGAAGAGATTATCTAACCGTTCTTTTTCCTCCTTCGTGGATTCTGACATGCTAAGGTTCCTGTCATCAGTCTTCTTAAATCTTTTTGGGTATAACTGTTCAATGGTTAATGTCGTATCATGTACAGCGCTAAACAATGCTTTGGATCGGAAAAGCATATCCAAATGGGCAAACTCTTTGTCATTTCTGAAGTTTGACCGATAAAAACGTGGAAAACTATTGAGAGGGCTAATTGTCGAGTATTGAAGGAGTTTGAGAATCTCACTGTTTTCTTCACCATGTACCGCTAGATATTCCGCAATATGAATTACCTTTTGTTTAGTGCTGAAATTTAGTAAATGCCTTCCATTAAAAGCATCATCTAGTTCGTTTCCCAAATTGAAGGTATCAAAAGGGACCTTTACACCAGCAGTAAAGTATGCAGATATAATGTTCAACCTGGCTGGTAATTTCCATTGAAAACTACTAACAGCTTCATCAACTTCATTGATAGTACCATAATCGAGACTATTTTTTAGGAGTAGCTGTGCAACAATATCCATCTTATGGTAAAAACGTCTCCAAAGCCAGTTCATTGCTTCCTTTACATTCTCCAAACGGCAAATGGCTTCGGTGGCAAATGCTAAATCAATTATATCTATTTGATAAAACTCGCGTTCTTTCCAAGGCTCACGAGTACGCCAATCTAACCAAGAGTGTGCTGTTTTTAAATGAGCTTTAGCTTCATTTATTGTACCAGTATTTCTTGCATATACAGCAGCACAACGATAGTGCACTGGTCCATACCAAGTCAAACGATCCGATTTGAAATATAGATTTTCTACAGTATTTCGATCTCCATACATTGCTGTTAAGTCTGCATTAGAAAGTAACGTTTCTGTTAGAGTGTCATCAGTCTTGGCAGCCTCAGCCGCTAAAATTTGTAATTTTAAGAAATCAACTATTTTCTTCTCTCTCAACGAAAGCTTCATTGCCTGGCGTGTCCGATCGATAGCAATTTCTTTTAGTATGACAGGATCTTTAGGAACTACTAGATACTTTTTATTAAAGACAATACTCTTTAATTCTTCATAACGCTCGGTTAATAGTAGAAAGTTTCCAATATGTTTGCTCGCATATTCCTCTCTATCCGCTTGAGCAAGCAAAATAGATGCTATGTTTTCAAGATCGGAGTAGTTTGAAGGATAGTGCTGTCTTAAATAAGCTTCGAAGTCCTCATCGGTAAACATTAGCGCGCCATCCTTTAGTACGACTCCCTGCGCGGTATCTATCACTAAATCCTTAATCACCGTTTCTTTGGCAGCCGCTAATTCGCATAGCAGAGTTAATGGAAAAGGCCTAGGTAACAAGATCATGTATCGAAATACCGTTTCCATCAATTCCCTATTGCCAAGTTTGGAACTGACGAAATCTAAGTTTACGCTTATTAGATCATCAACTGTTTTTCCATCAGGCTTTAATGGTTCAAGTAGTTTATCTAAGCCAGCTTCTTGATTAGCCAAGGCGTAGGTTTGCACTCTTGGAATTCCTCTTGTGAGATCGTGAAATTGTTTAATTTGATTGGAATTTGCTTCAGGAAAAATAGCTGTCAGCCGTTTTTGAGTTTCCTCTTGAGTAAATGGCTCCAGTTCTATAGATCGGTGTCTCACGGGTAGGTGTAAACTTCCTAGGCGATGTGTTCGAGTCGTTAATAATAGTGTACAACCTGGGGGCAATGCCATTTTAACTATTTCTTCGACAAAAGAGGATTCAGAAGAATGTTCGGCAGCCGTGATGCTATTGTCGGCCGCGTCTATTATGATAACAACTCTAGCATTAGGCTGGACATTTCTTACAATTTCGCTCGCGATCTTTAAGCGATCAAGAAATTCGCGAAAGAAAACTTCAATTGGTTGACCTGGAGGAAGCAACATAAAAGGTGAGCCAGTTTTGATAGCGAGTTCATTACAAATTTGCATCAAGGCCCAATCCGCTTTATGGCGCTTATCCACTACATCCATATAAGAGCCGGCCCCATAGCAGTCAAAGACAATGCTTACACAGTCCCTAGGCAAATTTTGCTCTATTAACCTCACTATGGTACTTTTCCCCATACCTGCACCTGCATGGAGGCATATCGGGCTATTTTCTGAATCAAAAATGGCATCGATAATATTTTCTGATTGTTTGCGAGGTACTAAGACATTGTCGTAATCAAATTTTGCCGGGACAGGAAGTAATTTTTCTACCGCACTAAAGTTAAATGTCTTAAGGATATCTATGATCGTTAATTTGTTTTTTATGCGGTTTTCAGGCATCATCTTATTCCAGATCTTGACGTGCAAACTGTCATAATTTCTTGCGCTCTCAATACCATTAACTCTTGAAATAGATAGAATGATTTCTTCTTTCAAAACAGATCGCGATGCCACACCACATTCCGAAAAGTCCAACAGTCTTAAAAAGTCAGTAAACTTGCCAGATGGTAGCGAGGAAGCTGCTAGAAGTTTGTCTAGGGCGTCATGCATTTTTGCATCGATTAGAGCCTTGAGCTTTGCGAAGCTGAATTTGTTGGGATGTAGAGAAAGTATATTTTGAGTTTTTTCTATCACTTCAGCAGATGACTCTACGAATGGCCTGTTGCTGATCAATTTAAGGGTTAATTTGTCAAGTACGATATTTCTGTCGAACTTGCATTCGTAGCCACTGTAAATTTCAGCTAAGCGATGAATGATTGAACCAGTATACTTATGCTTTTTACCCTGGCAGATTGAAGCGATACTCCAGGGAGTATTACTGTGCCGGGTACTGTATTTTAGCTGTGAAAAAACAACCTTGTTGGCGCTTTCAAAATCCTCTCCACCAAAATACTCACCAAGGTCTACACCAAGCATCTTATCTCCATCAGGGTCAATATCCGTTGCATCATTAATAATCGTGCCTTCCAGTGTCAACGCTTTCAGGCCATCATCATCCAAATTTATGAGCTCGACTGATTTCCGAACAGCCCATAGAACGTGAAAATCGTCTCCGGCATTGGATTCAGGAGCGTCCGTTACTTTCCTTTTTTTTGTGTCATCAACTGTGGCTTTCTTTTTTGTCATCAGGGAGCAGTAATATAAATAGCTTTAAATGTTTAAATATACTAAAAATGGCAGATGCTTTTTACGAGGAATGTTGTAATCCACACTCTGTTTATATCACGGTCAACACAAGTAACATCTTCAGTTCATCATGCCATTTTAGCTTTTCATCTAAATTTTTAACCTAATTTAAAATGCATTATTGTCGTCATATGATTATTGCCTTCTAGTCCTAATTGCTTTTATAAAATCCTCCAAAACTTTTATATCAGCCAAAAATTCTGCGGCGTCAGGGATTTGTTCATTCAATGCTCCTGCACTATCATGCCCTAAAAAACAGGTAGAACATTTTGACATATTAATATCAATGATATCGTAATCGGCCTGAGTCAGATCGATAACTTTTGAAAGTCGTTTTGTTTGGATTTCACGTCCAAATCTCTTTATCACTTCATGCAACACAACTTCCTCTATCGCCCTTTCCCATGTCTCTCGCAGTTTTCCATAAAGTGGTTGTACTGCTGCTCTATACGCTTCATCAGTTTCGCTTTTCTCTATCTGACTAACTTTTACTTGGTCCGTCTTTAGTATACCAATCCTTGTTTTTACAGGCAAAGTATCCCATGGGGGATTAGTGGCAACAATACCAGTTTCTTGTATCTTTCTTGTAAGGCTCTTCACTTCTATATTAACGCTGCTTCTTTCGCCATGTTCCTGTAGCATCAGGAGAAATGAGATGTCATGTGTAAAGACAATGACCTGTCTAATTTTAGATTCTTCAACAATGCGATGTGCAATTTTATTTCTCCACTTGTGATCAAGCGAAGAAACAGGGTCGTCAAAAATTATTGCACTGGAGTGATCAGATAATGTCAATTCGGATAAAAACGTGGCAAGGGCGATGCATCTATGTTCTCCTTCACTTAAAATATCTTTTAGAGGCATATTAACGGCATGGGGCTCGTTAAGTTTTAGAAAATGGTATTGCTTTCCTTTTACGCCTTTGGTGCCGGCTTCAACTTTAATGTTTTTAAATCCAAGTACCCGAAGTTCGTCCTGAAATTTGCTTTGCAATGTCTGAGTTACGTAAGAAGAGGCGAGCTGATTACTCAGCGACGTAGAAGTTCTAGTATGGCACTGACCTTTACAAGTTGCAAGCATTTTTGCCTTTTTCAGACGAAAGACTTCTCTTCCTATTCTAGAATATGATGCACGAAGTTTTTCCGTATTATTCAGTTCTCTGAACTCATCTTCTAGCGGCTGCAATTCATCTGCTATGGATAAAGATTGCAATCGCACGTTTTCTGTCTCCAGCTGAGCTATTATACTTTCTATAAATTCCTTTGAGTTTTCTGTCAATTCAGGTATCGGCATTAACGGGTCCGATTTCTCACGAAGATTCTTTAAATGTAAATTCCGAACTCTTTCTAGTTCGGAAATATAGGTCACATTCTTGCGTCTAAAGTCTGGGTCATCTGATTCGAGTTCAGCTATTGTTGGTTCGAAACTCGCAAAATCGAAATTAAGGTCTTCCAAAGATTTAATCTGAGCATTATATAGCTGATCAGCACTATCGAAAAGTTGTTGGGTATCAAGTTTAATGAATTCTTCAAAAGATTTGAATCTACCTTTTGCTTCAGCATTCAATGTCTGTAAACATAGGGGACAATTACTTTCAACTTCCGTTTCAGGAAAAACTTCCGAATTTTTGCTTTCATTGTAGAATTTACGAGCACTCTCCCATAATTGTTTCCAGGTATCACCTCCAACTTTGTTCATTGGTAAGTTAGAAAATGCGTCCTCAGAAGATATTCTTAATGCTTCTGCTGTAGTTTTATAGTCGCTTAAAACTGTTGCAATTTGATCTACTGCCTCAGGAGTTAACAGGTTTGTTTCAAGTGATTTAAACTTGTTTTTTAGAACTTTAAGGCGATTTATCTTCGCGGTGTTGTTCAAAATAGCCGTTAAAGGATCTGTTGCCATCAAAGCTAAAATTGCAGATGAAAGATCTTTTTTTCTCTGTTCTTTGGTAGCATCCCAATAACATGCACTCCAAATTTGAGCCCGCGTGGTGGAATGGTTTAGCCCATCTATAAACACCTTGGCCTTGGTGTTATCTTCGATATGCAACAATTGGACATCGAATTTTCCGCCAGCCAATGAAATGCTTTCTACCTCTAATTCTTCTTCAATTGTTTTCAGACATAACGCAAATTTTTCAATCAAAGCGAGGCCGCTAGGTATAAATGCAATCTCATCTTCTCCAGCAATGTAATGCTGTGCACTGAAAGAATCAAACACACTAATCTTTTTTAACGCGCCATCACTGACCGAACCATTTACTAACGAAATAGTCTTGCTAGTTCCACTACTATCCAAATATTCAACCAGGGCTTGGCTGGCTATTGAAGAGCCTGATGAATTATAAAGGTTTGGATTAATTTGCGGTTTGCTCCCTCTGGTATTACAAACATGTTTCAGTATAGATGTATAACTTGATTTTCCGGAACCGTTATCTCCATATACAACTGATAATCCTGTGTCTGAAAATTCTAAACTTGCACCGCCAGATAAGGCATTAATGTTTTGTATGCTATGAATCTTGGATAATGTGATATTGGAACTTGTGGTAGAAGCTGCAATAAATGACCGTAATGAGACAAAATCTACAGGCGTATACGATACGTTGAGTAATCCGTTTTCTGTTTTACATACATTTTTTATCTCATCCAAATCACTTCTCGTGAGTGTATTATTACGAATGAGTCTTTCTATGGCAATTTGCCAGAAATGGGGCTTTTGTTCAACCCAGTCAACAATTTCTGAGAACATATTTTTTTAAGTTTATCGATTAGGGGAGTCCAAAATATATTTGAGCTTAACTTGTAATTTTGGAACTATATATTTGTATTTATAAATATTAAATTAGTTTATAGCTGTCAGTCAGCTGAGCCAACACTATTTTATCTGTAAGCATTCGTGCAAAGCAGCCAGAATCTGAGCTTTGGAATAAGTCATTTCTCTTCTGAGACCTTCCGATAAAAAATGAGTAAATGAAGTATTAGCATCCGTAATTTCAGACAATGAGTTTTGGATCTTTGCAGCATATTCATACTCTGCCTCTTCAAGCCATTTTTCTTCAATTTCAGATTTTTTATTGAGACGGATGCGATGTTCTGACAACTGCCATAGTTCAATCAATATCTTCACTTGCATTTCCATCTTTTTGGTTGCATTGGGAATATCCGGCATACTTATATCAGGTAGTGTAGATAAGATTTCAGCGCTCAACGCGACCGGCAGAGGAAATAATCCCTTTAGTGAAATGTTTGGGTCACCACTTATATAGGATGATAGTGCTGAAAAAAAATCTCTTCTGAACCTAACAGCTCCAGTCGCCGTACTATTTTTTACGCTGATTATAGTAAAAAAGTCGCAGGCAGCTTCTTTTAAACCAGATAGGGCTGAAGACAATGATAGAATTACATCTGCATCCGCTAGGTCTATATTTTCAACACCAAATGTGTAATAGGTTAAAGTGCTTGTCTCGATAGAAGAGTTGGATGTGATAAACCTATAAGTCGTTGACTGTTCGACTTTTTTTAGTATCCTGTCTACATGTCTTATCAGTTTCGACTCTTCAGTTTTCCACCAATCTTCCACAGCTACACGTCCTACATGGACTAGGCCAGTCAATTCCAGTGGGAGATGAGAGACATAGTAAAGAACACTTGTATACATACGCTTATATGTTGTATTTTCATCAATGCAAAGGCTCCCTGAATCAAAATAGGCTATCGTCTTATGTTCCATTTGAGCAAAGGCCTGCTGCATTTTTTGGAGATCCAAGTAAAGCGCTTTTAGATTTATTAAAGCAACATGTCTTGCTTGTTCATCTTCTGGCAAAAATATATTCAACAATTGACTGTTAAACTTAGCGAGAGAGTCGAGCCAGCTGTCAATGGTGGCCTGTTCATCTGCAAAGTCTTTGGGTTCAAAGTACTTCCTCTCATAGCTTGGATAGGCTTTTCTCAGCGCTAGCGCATTAGCCAGCTCCTTCTTTCTTTGGTCTATAGTCGAAGCAGATTTTTTTCGTTTTTCTAAATTACCTTCTAAAAGAGAGTCTACGAATGTGATCGAATTTTTCGCCCAGTCTATCCCTAACTGACGAACATTGAGGATGCTGTTTTGCCAAGCGTATGCCGATCCTTCTTCATAGTTCCTAGTAATAGCTACTGTCCAAAGCTTATTTAAGTGCTGGTTAAATGTATCACCTATTGCCTCAGAGGACAGCTTTTTAATTGACGCATTACGTGTAACAGCAATTATTTCTTCCGATGGAAACGGAAGCAGTATAGCTTCGGTTGAATAGAGATTGAAATAGGGGAAAAATGCATGCATTAAATTTATCCGATACATACTTAATTCATTTATCCTATCCAGCTCGTTATCTGCGAGCACATAGTTCATTTGAACATTTCCATCAGCTTCTTCAATGGTTAACGACCCTGTATGATACTTCAGGTAACTTATAAGTACATTTCGGTTAATTTCTATAAATTTCTGATATGTCGGAAGATCACTGATCCGAAAATAAAGCATTAACTCTTTAGCTTCATTTAGGGGTAATTCAACAATATTTGATATGGTAATTGATTGGCTTACAGATGGAAAGGTGGTGTTTATATTTAAAGCATTGAACCAGCGTATTAGAAATTCAAGCCCCTCATACGATTCAGGCAGGGTTTTCCGTTGATTTAATTTAGCTTGTAGGACTTTAGCAAATAGAAATACTTCTGTATTTTCAAAACTGTAGGTAGGAAGCTTTTGTTTTAATTCTATAAAACGTCTGAATGTTGCAGCTTTATCCCAGTTTAAATTTGCAAATTGTTCTAAGGAGTCAATTTTACTGAAAGGAACTGTACCCAATGAAAAAATCTCGATACCGCCCAAGCTGTATGCTTCATCAAAAACAGCCCGATTTTCCGACCAGTATCTCCTTGGTTCACTATGCATAATGCCGTCAAGCGCATACACCATGTCAGAGTATTTACCTTCGTATAGCAGCTCTGCTATCCCGTCATAGTATTGCTGTTTATTATCTTTGGTTAAGAGATCGGGGGCATTGATAAAAAAATCATGTCTTCTACTATCGCTATCGATCAATTTAAATAGATTGATGAGTGACATCTCAATGGGGATATTTTTATGCAGCAGATTTTTCATATGGCCAGATCTTATAGGATGAAGGCCTTCAATATATTGGCTATCAAAGTTTATTAAATACTCTTTTTCAAGCTCGCTGATAATAAAGTCACGATCCTGATCGAATCCAATCTCGTCTTTCACATATTTCAGTAATACTGATGTTTTTAACCGGATGGATAGACAATCCGCAAGAGTTGCCATCCGTAAAATTTCCAATTTAGCTCCCGAAGACTTTGTATTGTGGAGAGCGTTTAACTGGTAGCTTAATCTCTCCTCAATCATTTGACCCTGCGTAAGAAGGAATGTAAATTCGATCAGAAGACCTTTTTGGCTGACTCGTTCCCATAAAGGTTGCCATTCCTTAATTCCTGGATATATTTTTCCTTTTCTTTTAAGTTGTTCATAGATATCTCCAGCTTCTTTAAAGCTCAGGTAAATATCAACAATAGAAATATTAATCCTGGAGATATCTGCACCATAGCGATGCCAATCTTCCTCA
Organism: Sphingobacterium sp. UBA7038; assembly: GCF_002494055.1. Classification (NCBI taxonomy): domain Bacteria; kingdom Pseudomonadati; phylum Bacteroidota; class Sphingobacteriia; order Sphingobacteriales; family Sphingobacteriaceae; genus Sphingobacterium; species Sphingobacterium sp. UBA7038. Next base: position 209,575 of record NZ_DLAV01000022.1, on the reverse strand, counting down.
CGTGAGGTAATTATGAACTTAGCAGTTGTGTCCATAGTCCTTCTGACAACCTCAGGCCAGGCCTCGACAGCGGTTGTAAGGCCATCAATAATAACCAATAGTATTTCACCAATCAAAATTCTAGATTCGATAAACTCTGCAATAGAATTTACTTCGGCTGAGCTTTTGCAGTTATTAATTTGATATACAGTAAATGCAGTACATAATTGGAATCCAGTTTGCCAAGCCAGTGTCGATTTGCCTTGGCCACTTGACGATTTAATAAGCACTACATCCGAGCTGCTTACATTTCCGATGATCTGCTTTTGCCACACTTTTCTTTTCACAGGTAACCCTAAGGCGATATGTTGCGGTCTTGCAGCTTTTCCATCATAATAATCCTCTGCTTTATAGTTATGTTTTGAATCATAATCTACTTTTATGATCCAGTTATTTTTTACTGCCTCATTTGTGTGCGCTTTAGAGTAAGAATCTTTTACTTCTTGTATAACTGCATTTAAGTCGAGATAAGTGATTTTCTTTCGCTCTTTCGACCAGATGAGAATATGATAAAAAATTGATCTTAGGAACTGTAGCTCAGTACCGATGTTAATGTTCCAATCCTTGATTAAAATAGCCTGGATCTTTGCGTATAGGTCATTTAAAGGTTGAAATTCAAAGGACACCTTGCTGAAAAAATCGTTACAATCAACATTGGCATTATAAGTCTTAATTTTCTCAATCCAGAAATTTGGTACAACAGCCTTTTCCTTTCGGTTGATAAGTGTAGATAGGTTACCATTCGCAATATGCATATTGTAAACCAATTTAAATCTACTTTGAGAGCTTATTAGATAAGCGTCGATAAAATTTTGTAGAACGCCCATAGTCCAGAATGAACCTGCATCCATTTTATTGACAGAGGATTTGAGCTGGATATAAACACTGTCATTAGCATATATCTTAGAACAATTCAGATCAATATCTTCAATCCCTTCTAATGTTACAGTGCGTATGTTTGTACTGTCTGATAGCTCCTTTAGAAGGATATAACAACCATATAGGACTTGGTAGTGTATGCCTTTTATATTCACTGACCCACCAATTCTGCGCTGAAGTAGACCGCTTAACGATTCGTTGATTTTATTTAGAGTCGAGGGGGTAATTTCCATATTTCTGTTAATTATAGTGGCTTAAACCTAAAGATGGCAAATGTTCCTCGTTTTTCATAATGACAATATCAAAAACCTATCCGCATTATGCTTTATACTGTTGAGAGATTTACCTGCTATCCAGTGAACAAATATACCAACACTATAAAGTTTGAAATGCGGGAAACCGTATTGAAATTAATTTGTGAATGCAGATAAAGAGCTAGAAATCGTATCTATTTCCGAATATTTTGTGTCATTAGACAATCTAAAGACGTTCCAATCTGAGCAAAAAAATCTTCGAGATTGGTCATTTGAAGGTGCCCACCATTGATGGATATAAACTGAAAATTTGATTATTAATTTAATGAAGATTACCGCAACTGATCTTTAAACATATCGCTGCAAGTTGAAAGGCATCTCATACTTAAGAATAATCAGAATATAGTAGAAATTTTGACCAGAGATTTTCCCACTGGTATACTGAAGAAAGGGCGATGTTATTGTTCTTTCTAACACGGCAATGCAGGTACTAAAGGCGTCAGCCATCTATTGTTGTCAGACACATCAAATATTGATACCTATATCTTTATACATTTTCAAAATCTTCTCGAAAGGCTCTGAACCTTCCAATTCGCCAGAGTGAAAAAGCTCGCGTACTTTCTCAATGACAGCCTTTGAAAGCATTGTTCCACCAGATTTTGTTACTGTCTTCATGAGGTCATCCAGTAGCATTGTTTGTCTAATGAATTTTGAATAATGGTCAATATTCTCTTCTGAATCCTCTCCGAGTTTCTGCTGAGATTCAAAGTGTTTATGTACATCGCCTGGATACCCCAAAACTCGTCCATCCGATGTCTCTTCTGTACGCAGATTTACTCCTGCCGCGAAATATTTATCACGACTTCCCCTTTTCAAATCCAGCGATTCTTCCTCAGATACAGCGTTAGGATAGATTATTAAATATTTTTTGGGATCGATAGCTACCTCAATAATGTTATCAGGATGGAAGATATCCTGGTAATTAGGCCTGCCGTCACTTCCTAGTATTAGTACTGGATTGTCTGAGGATATTAAAGGAACCTCGTCAGAAACTTCGATTACTTCCATTCCACAGACCATTTTGTGTTCTACAAAAGATTTCCATTGCTCCAAATGCTCTTCTAAAAATTTTATCTTGTTTTCAATTTTTAGCATCGCTCTCACATCCTCGATATTTTCTTTAGTCAACGTATAACTTGTTCCGTTATCATGATTGTAGATCAGTTGCTCTTTATTATTATTCAAAAGGTTGGAGAATCTATCAAATCTGACATCCAGTCTTTCATTTTTCTCATTAAGGAAAAAAGGTGTCCTAAAGTAAAGGCTTAATACTGTATTCAGGATTTTCGATTTCTGTTCAAGAGTAAGTTTATGAATGGTTGGATCAGAAAGTAGCGCATATACCTCTGGATAGACAGCATCGACTTCAACTGCATAACGCTTTTCTAAAGCGAAGCGATCACCTTCGACACCCTCAGGGAAGGTATAGATATTTTTTTGGACACATACCTGTGTCGTAGTTAGGGTCGTAATTTTTGCATCCCCTCGCATTAGAGTATCAATAAGGTATTTGTCTCTTTCATTCTTAAGAGCAAACTGCTTCAGGAATGATTTTGGAATAAAATGTTGATGCTTAGGAGATCCCATATAACAGATTTGGTTTTTATATTTTTCCAGACTGGAAGCTAGCGTAATATTGGTGTATCTGATCCATAAAGATTGGATCAATTGGTGTGGTATCATTAGCATTTTCTTTTTCACGCTTAGCCATTTTTGCGAAGGTTGTTGGAATGAGCTTAATAATATCATCCAGGTGTTGGTTAACATGATCTTCAAATGCTTTGGATTCCATTTCATCTTTGAAAATCAGGAACGGTGGTTCTGATCCTCGTCCTGACGAAAATGAATACGTGCCTCTAGTCAAGAACTTTAAAAAGAGACCGCTTATAGCGTTCTTGGTAAAATAATAATACCAACCTTCAATTCCGTTTTTAGATACATAGGCTACTTGAGGAACCGGAAGGTGTCTTCGCATTTCATCACAGGTCATGTATTCTTGTTCGAGCAACAGGGTCGATTGATAATAGAATTTTGCCGTACCCAGATATGCTACGGGATTTGGGTAGAAATAGCAATAAGCCTCAGCAGACTCAACTTTCTTGGGTTGCGAAAATTCTATTTTATATTCTGGATGGTTGTTGTTGTATGCATATTCGGAATTACCCAAATCCATTGTCCATTCACTAGGATCTGAAAGAAGATGCAGCATTTTTTCTTTGGGATGAACGTCAAGATGAAATCTCTCACGCCACATATGCTCTATATGCAGTAGATCAGCTGAAGAATCAATTGGCGTATTGGTGTCACCGATACGGGTATAAATATGATTAGCTCTAACGTTTCTTCTACCAATTGTATAGGTAGATGTGAGATAGTATGGCTTATAAGGATGATTGGTTATCTGTAATACATCAATTTGCTTCTTGTCGATGGTCAAGGTATGTAAGCTAATATCTGGCTTAATGCCACCTCCAAAATCTTTGCGATTCAGAAAGTCAATAAACTGTTGTTGGGTCTTGCGATCAACCATACCAGTGGTCAGGCCAACTATGTTTGCTCCAGAGCTGGGGTCGGAGACCCCCAAAATTAAAAATCTGTCTCCTTTATGTTTTGCATTTGCGAGACATAATATGTCATGTAATAGATCTGCATTATTATTGTGAGGAATTTCCTTAAAATCCCAATAGTTTCCCTCTTTTTTGCTATTGATGAGGTTGCCTATAATTTTTTCTATCTGCTCCAAAATATTGTTATTTGTTTTATGTAGCTTATTATTTCTCGGTTCAAAACTTACTATTTGGATTTGTCATATTATCAATAATACTCACTCATAAAGTCTACTTTAACCTCCTTTTTGATAGCTTCTTTTTCCCATGCTATCAGTTGTTCAAAGTGATCTATATGTTCAGTGTAGTCGAGCAGGTCGGGGAGAGTATTGATCATATTTATAATTTCCCGGTAAAAGTTTATTCTATCCTGGTAAAGATGGACCCTGCTTAATGTATAGTTACAGCTTCTGCTAAAGCTAATATTTCTGGTAATTTCAATCTCCTTACGTAATAAAAGAAACTCCTTGTAATAAGGTATTATCCAATCGCTATAATTGTTATAAACCATCCGTATCAGTATTAACAGTATTTTGTCGTTGTGTGCATGCTTACGGGTCAAATCGGAAATGAGAGACTTCACTTTCTCTATCTTGCCGTCTTCAACCCTTTTTAGAGCAAATAAATTAAAGATGGCATCTTCGTAAGTAGAACTCAAATGCTCTTTATGTAAAACCTCTAATAATAGACTCTCGATCAATTCTTCATATTCCGGGTATTCCCATAGTAAGCTGGTGTTAATATCACTAAGCTCTATCTTGGCTGAATATCCTAAGCCTATAATGTCGTTTGTATAGCTATGGTGAATGAAATATCTATCCAAATCAAGTATTGCTTTTAGTTCCTTTTCATCATCATCAAAATGAGGGTCGATTACATATTGCACCCAGTACGCGCTCTTTAGTAATTCATAATGGCTTGTAAAGTAGGACACACAGTCAGAACAAAAATCATAACCTAAATCTGCCCTAGTCCAATCTTTTTTTGACAGTACAAGGCTGGTAAGATAAGTGATTATATTATGCTGCTCCAGTTCTTTGTTGCCTATTTTGTATTCTTCAAACACAGTCCAGTATTTATGATAGTCAAGCATACTATGGACCTTGACAGATTTGTCTCTATTGCCAAAGAGCGCCAAAAGCAGCTTTAAAAAACGCTCGTCTATTTGTTGCTCTGGTAACGAAGTTATCAATACAGATTCCCAAAAAAATCTATATTCAAAATCGTAGTTATGTACGATGCTAAGTAGCTCTTCACCTGTTATGACGTCTTCTTGTAAAGGTATATGGAAAACCATTGAACGCATAGGGAAATTCACTTTCCCGCTAAAGTGTAGGCGCAAAGCCTTTTCAAAATCCGTTTTGTCCTTGCGAGCTACAGCTAGATATATAGAAGTTACGGATGGCTCTATATAACCACCTTTATTGATTTTCTCTTGATTGTAAAGCGCATCCACATTTATCAGCAGTTGCTCTAAATCTCTCCATTCGCTTCCGTTTACAAAATCATTGATTTTCTTAAGCCTTTCTTTTTGACGTTCTTCCGTAGATTTACTTTTCCTTTCTTTCCAATCTGGTCGTAGAAAATGCTCCAATTTCTTTATATCAGAATTGATGAAATCGTTCCAGCTTTCAGGGTATACTGTGTCCGCTTCTGCCAGGTGTTGGGACATATCCGATACAAACCTGCAATGCGAGATTTGTTTTTCATCTAATTTGTCCGAAATAATTCTTTCATATATTGGCAACTCATCTACATAAATGCTTTTATCAATTTTTCCTCCTGGAAAAACGATTTTTGATAATAGCTCAGAACATTGTTCATTTTCTGGATCAAAGAGTTGGTATACCTGATCTAGTATACGTGCCCTCAGGCTCATTAACTGATCTGATTTATGTAGTTCGATATTGTAATACGTAAATTCATGTCCTTTAGTTGGTCCATATTCGGTAAAGTGCCAGCCAAAGAAGACTTTCGATAAGTTGAGAAAGATACCGTTCGCAATTGATCTTTGTGTATCAGTCCATTTATCGTCCAATAGAACATCCAATAGCAAGTGTTGTCTCCTGTATCCATGTTCCAAGTCTTGAACTTTAAAGCTGAGGCGATCGTGAAGACACTTTAAAACTTCGGGCAATCGACTTGGTTGTTTACTGACCAGCGCTAATGTCAATTCCAATGAAGGTTTGAACAATTCATTTGGATAATTCCAGAAACCAGTTAAAAGTTCAAAGTATTTGGTGGTATACACATGGTCATTAGCCTCGTCGTTAAAGGAAAATGTTGCTGGCAGTTCTTCTTGTGGCAGGGCCTGAATCCATTTTCTAATATAAAGCAGGCAATCACGACCCTTATAGAACCAAAAAAGATTATAGAATGTGTACTGTTGGCCCTCCGATACCATACGTTCAGCTACCTTATTCAAATGAGGTAATACTAAATCTTTTATATGTTGATCTGTAAAGGTGTTATTCACGTCAACTAGTGTAGTGCGAATCTTGTTAGAATGCTTTTCAACAAAAGCTAAAATCCATTCTGCATAATCTATCACTGCGGTCTGGTCATCGATAAAGCATTTATAGAAGGCATATGTTGCCAAAACCTGATCTGATACTTTTACTATTTCATTTGAATACACATCTACGATTTCGCTGTTATGCAGTTCCAGTATAGCAGACCATACGTCATTCCAGTCAATTCCAAATTTGTCTTCAAGGACAGCTTTCTGTTCTTCATTATCTCTATCTAAAACGCCAAAGAATGAAACAATGGCAAGGGCTTTCAGGGTTAATGGGTCATCGAAAATTCCGATCTCTTCCGCTATCTTTTTAAAATACTTTTCGTAAAGAAGGACTGGACTAGTCAGGTAGTTTGTTTCCGCATCGGGAGTAACCGAATAGGTTGCCATCAAGGCCACTCTGGCATTTCCTTTGGCCAGATCAACGATCTTTCGTATGATATCAGGATAATGCTTAAGATTGGGTAGTGCTGAGACAATTATTTTCTCGATTTCTGCGTCCTTGAATTCAGGAATATTAAACTCCTGATAGGACCAGTCTTCCAAGGCAGCCGATACCTGTTTTTTCACGTAGTCCCGGGACGTAATGACCAATTTTGCTGCGTACGATTTTGACTCCCTGAGTTTGCTGAGCAGGTAGTTTAGATTGTTGACCGACTTGTTGGCATCGTCAAATAATATAATGTACTGCTTGCTCGGTAAAAATAGATGCTGATAGTCGTCCCACAGCGGTACACCTGAACTTTGAATGACTATGGGGATGTGGTCTGCTTTTGAAAGCTTATCAAGTATCTTTACCGCTAATTTCGATTTTCCTACACCGGCACCACCTGACAATAGTAAGATGTCGTGCTTCTTTAGTGCCGCAATGCCGTTTTTTATTTCTTCTTCTCTGCCAATAAATTCATTGGTGAGTGATGGCTGCAGTCCGGTCTTTGTTTTGAGAAGAAAATCCTCAAGTGGATAAATATCTCCCTTTAAAATTGAAATCTCTAAATACTCTTCTGCCAGTTTAGGAAACTCATAGATAAGCATTGGGAGATTCTGAATATTTAATACCTCGAATTCAGCTTCGACATGATATGCCTTTACTTTGGCATCTAACAAACCGTGCTCTTCGACGGTGATTTTCTCGTTACATGCTAAAACTACTTTAGCCACCTTTTTTTTATTGACGGCTGTCTTGCCTTCTTCAAAACAATGGTCTATATCATTGCTGAGCTTCTTACAGAAAGTTTTAGCGTCTCTGATTTTTTCTTGCGTAGTACACTCGACAAATATGTATTTGTCGCCATCAAAAAAGAAAGAATCCGGAGTCCCTTTACTTGTTTTTTCTTTGCCCACGACAGCACCAGGTGCACCTATGAAATTATTTCCCTGCAAATACAATAAGTGATTTACTAGCGTTTGAAATTTTGCTTGATCTATTGCCTTTAAAGCATTTTCAATCTGGGTAAGTGTATTCATAGATTATTTTATATTATTTCTATAAATATACAAAATACTATGCCCTTTACTATGCGATTTGTAAGCAAAACCCCTCTTGGCGGCGGGTATTAAATTATATAAACAGTATATCCAACTTCATAAATTTATAATTTGATGTTTTATTAAGTGTTTCTAGCTTTTGATAATTCCTTTTTTCTTTAATGTTAATCCCAAGATAGCTAATGCTACGCCCAAAACACTTAAACATTTTAGAGATTTCAAAAGAACAAAATTATTTAGATTTATAGACATTTACTTCATTGCCATCAACTATCGCAGTACCAGCGACAGCAATGTATTTACTGTTTCTCCTCATGGAACTAGATATATATGAGCTAGAATAATTCCATCCCAAAGAATCAAAAAGCTTTTTGATTTTATCGACTATCATACCTGTTGAACAAAACTCTTTGTTATTCAATAGGTGATAGGTTATCGCATAAGTGATGCTTGGTCGTTTTTCTAGCAAGCTAGAATACGCAACATTATTCTTATGGATGTGTTTTAACTTATTACGAGAATCAGCTTCAATCACTATGTATTGTTTATTAAGTTCTATTAACGATTTGTCAAAAAATGAGCTTGCCACATTAATTGCATCTATATTAAATAAAGATTGCCCCTTTCTTATTCTAGATAGAGTTCTAGTTGATTTCTCAATAAGATTTGCAAAATCACTATCTTCAATACCATTACTGTCAATTAGCTTCAGGATATTTTCAGTAATTACTTTTCTATTTATACTGGTCATAAGTCAAATATGGAGTACTATCGAGTTACAAAAAGTGACATTTAATTCTTTTTTTGTGATTTGTTTATTATCTTTGTATAGGAAGAGAGCAGATGCTTTCGGAAAGAACTTAGGTATTTAAAACAAAGAGTCTTGCGGCTACATTTTCTGACGCCGTAACGCAAGGCAGTAGTTATGAATACCCATGTCTATTCTTATATAAAAGCTTTTATTATATTTGCTTGATAAGATAGATATGGGGCTACTGTTAGTCTGTGTTACGTTAGGCGTCAGAAACTTAATTTGTAGCCACAGCATGTAGCCCTATATTTATCAAGCTACCTCCTGATACAAGACTCGTTTAACCAATAACGAGTTATGATTATTAAAAACAAACATTCGATTAATCCCAATCCCCCTTAGCCGTATAAGGCTAGAGGTCATTTTGACCATCCGAAAAAGTGTCATTGTAAATATATCATCTGCTTTGTAACCAATTAGAGACTACTATATCGGAACATTTTTACGAGTTATTCTAATGACCTGATCCAGCGTCTCCGCGAGGAAAGGGAAAAATTATGACCATTTTTAAAACCTTAAAATGAACAATTTTATAAGGACTGGGATCGGTATTGCCTGTTCAAAACAGGCAACCCAGTATGTAAATTTAATAAATGCGCGACCTACGTGTATTGAAAATAAAGCATATAGCTTAAGAGAACTATTAACCATAAGGACTCTTTTAGTAATTGCTACTGTATTTCATATGTTTAGTTTATCGGCTCAGACGCCCCGCAGGGACAGCGGGGCTGATGGGCTGAAAATAATCAAACCACTGAAAATAGGTGATACAGTTCCGGATGGATTTTGGACTGCATCCTTAAACGCTATGTACAACAGATCCAATAAGAATACAGTAACTCTTAATGAACTCAAAAATAGAAAACTGATCATTCTGGACTTCTGGGCTACATGGTGTGGTGCCTGTATTGGATCAATACAAAAGTATGTTAAAACAGATGCGTATACTGATGCAGATATAGCATTCCTCGGTGTCACTTATCAGGACAAGGAAGAAGTCACCAAGTTCAACGGAAGGTTTAAGCTTAACTTTCCAACAATAATTGGCGATACAGTGCTCAGCGCTTATTTTCCATATAGGATAATTCCGCACGTCGTAGTCATCCAACAGGGGAAAGTTTTGACTATTGCCCACTCTGAAATATTGTTACCTGAAAATGTCCAAAAATTGAAAGGAGGTAAATATGAAGAATATCTTGCAAAGAGCGATATCCTTAATTTTGATAAAACCAAAGTCATCCTGGACCAAAAAAACAGTAGAATTAAGGATGCTATAAAATCCCGGACCGTTATAATGGGGCCTATAAGCGGACTTTCAGCGTTTGGATCTTATAAAAAGACTGATAGCATACAAAGGCTCTACCTAACAAACCATAGTCTGTTGTTTGCAATGTACAAGCTCCTTGATGTTTATTGGCATAATAGGATCTTTTTAAAGATAAGTAATGAAGATCAGTTCGACTACTTCGGCTTCGAAGATCAACAAAAATTTCCTTACACTGTATGGTTGACCAAATATGGTGCTGGCTTAGAATCTATCGCCCCATTGAACATCCCAAAAAAGGAATTAAAGTGGAATGCATTGATCGCACTGCTCAATACAAATGGATATGACCTTGCAGTCGTTGAGAAAGAAGTTGAAACCAAACTGATATATCCAAAAGGAAATAAAAAGTTATATAGGCCAGCAGGCAATGTGACGATTGAGGAACTACTGAAGTCGCTGAACTACCAACAAAAGGATATGCGGAGGGTGCCAATCTATTTGTCCAGTGATTTAATCGATAAACAGGACCGGATTTCTATAGATCTCCATAAGATAAGGGACGAGGAATATTTACAGGACATATTGTCTAAATATGGGCTGAAAATCAAAAATCAGCGCGCTAAACAATCAATTATAGAGGTAACAGAAAGGAGAAGCTTATGAAAACGACTTACTTAATATTCTTGCTTTTCATTTTTATAAAGATGGTGAACGGCCAGGCTCAGGTAATAAAGATAAAGATCACCGACATGGATAGCTTTAATCCGCTGGAAGAGGTAAATGTCAAAGGACGAGATTTTGTCGCAAAAACTGACCATGAAGGATCTTTTCTTCTGAACAAGTTTAATATGGATAGCTTGACCTTTACGCATATCAGATACAAAACTGTTACAATTGCATTGAGTCAGCTGCTTAAAGACAGGTCCGTCACTTTGGCCAGCAAAGATAATATGCTCGAAACAGTTACAATTAATACAGGATATCAGAAAATAAATCAGCGTATATCCTCAGGCGCAGTCGATAAAATAGATCTCCAACGAAGCAGGGATGTGTACGGCAGCAATATATTTCAGAAGTTAGAAGGCAATTCACCGATCCTATTCGATAAGACGGGTGACAGCAAACGGTCGATGACTATCCGTGGATTGAGCAGTATAAATAATACAAACCTTCCCCTCATCGTGCTCGATAATTTTCCCTACGAAGGTGATCCGAACTGGATCAATCCGGAAGATATCGACGATATCACAATATTAAAAGATGCTGCTGCATCGGCTATTTGGGGCACCCGTGCAGGTAATGGGGTTATAGTAATCACGACGAAAAAAGGGAAATACAATTCACCGAATCGGGTCACAATAGCAGGCGGTGTGCAGATACAGGAAAAACCGGACCTTTATTCCTTGAATCGAATTTCTTCTTCGGGTGTTGTCGATCTCGAAAACTTCCTGTTTGAAAAAGGCCGTTATGATAATCAAAATTCCTTCAACATGCCTTATTTTTCGCCTGTAGTAGAGCATTTAATAGCCATTAGAGATGGGATAGGAGATCGAAAGGATCATGAGCAGGCTATAGCGAACTACAGAAAACTTGATGTCAGGGACGATTATAGTAAGTATATGTACAGAACGGCTGTCAACCAATATCACAACTTAAGTATTGAAGGTGGTAGCAGGAACTTGCGTTACCAATTTTCTGCACGAATGGACAACAATACCGGCACACTGGATGAAAAGCTGAAGAAGAATTTAATAAGGACTTTTATTGAGATTGAACTGCATCCAAAAATCAGGCTTTCAACTGACCTTCAATATGTAGACAATAAATTTCAAGAAGGAAGAACTGCTTATAGTCCATCAAACGGTAGACCATACCTCATGCTTGCAGACAAAGATGGCAATCCAATTAGACAAGCTAAAAATAGGGTAGGATATCTTGACACTGTAGGGCAAGGGCTCTTAAATGATTGGTTCGAATACCCGCTGATAGAATACAAAAAAAAGCATTCTATACTTGCATCAAATATGGTGCTGGCAAATGTGACAGCTGATATCAAACTCTTGAAGGGCCTGAATCTGCAGGGGAACTATGGTTTTCAGTTTGTATCCACCCGGGATAAGCAACGTTATGATGAGGATAGTTACATGGTCAGAAATCTAATCAATTCCTATGCTATGGTAGACTATGCCAAACGAACTGTAACATCGGCAATTCCTACTGGCGGTATTCTGGATCAGTCTGATCAGATACAAAAGACGCATAATGTGAGATTTGGTGTTAACTATGAAAAGAGGTGGCGGGGTTTGTTGTTTACAGCTTTACTGGGAACGGAGTGGAGACAGTCAAATGCCGAGAGTGCGCAATACAGATTCTATGGATTTGATCCCGACACGTATACTGTTTCAAAAGTAGATTACCGGAACCCATACACTCACTTTATTGATAAATCGACCATTTATGTTCCATATTTAGATAATAAGAGCCTTAAAATAAACCGTTCAAGATCTCAATATGCAAATGCATCGGTTTCTTATAACGGTAGGTATGTCCTGACAGGGAGTGTTAGGCGGGACGCTTCAAATCTATTCGGTGTAAAAACGAATGAAAGGTGGCAACCGCTATGGTCTATCGGCTACAAATGGAATCTTTCGGAAGAGCGTTTCTTTAAGATTGCATGGATAGATGCGCTGAGCTTACGCGGATCATATGGTATCAGTGGAAATGTGGATCAATCGCGCTCAGCCATTACAACTATTCGCTACACAAGCCCGGACCGCTATACCAACTTGCCGCAGGCTATTATTTCCCAGTACAGCAACCCTGATCTAAGGTGGGAAAAAAATACAATATGGAATACTGGAATTGATTTTTCATTTATATCGGGTAAGATCAATGGTTCTCTTGACTATTACAAAAAATGGGGAACTGACCTTTTTGGCAGATATCCCGTGGATTATACGGCTATACCAAACAAGGGTGTACTTCGGAACATTGCCGCAATGAAAGGCAATGGTGTTGACCTAAAGCTTAATGGAAATATTCCATTTGGAAATCGTGTTTTCTTTACGCCCCAGCTTATGATCAATTTCAATACTGATAAAGTAACCGATTATTATTATGAGGGCAATTATGCTTATGAGTTTCTAAGTTATGGTACTTCAGTAACGGGACAGGTAGGCTATCCGGTATATTCTATTCTCGCATATAAGTGGAATGGGCTAGACGCCAACGGAAATCCTGTCGGGGAACTGGATGGTCAGCGTTCGATCGATTATCCAAACATCAAACTGCAGGATAAATCTGTACTCGAATACAAAGGTACTGTGGTTCCGCGCTATTCGGGTTATTTTAACCCCGGTATGTCGCTAGGAAACGTTGATGTCTCCGCCAGTTTTCTATATAAATTAGGACATGTACTTAGACGGACTCCAGTAGGATATAATGAATTGGTTGCCATGGGTGGATTAGGCGATGGTAGCGGGGATTTTGACCGTAGATGGAAAGTGAGTGGTGACGAATCCAAAACAGATATACCTTCTTTTATTTACCCTGTTGATACCGAGCGTAGCTCTTTCTATCAAAGTTCTTCCGTTTTAGTTGAAGATGCAAGCCATGTACGTTTACAAAATCTTTCTGTAGGATATAAATTCAGGATCAATAAAATTGTTTCCGGAAGGCTATTCTGCAATGCCACTAATCTTGGAATTATTTGGAGAAAAAACAATAAAGGAATTGATCCCGATTACCTTTCACAATTCAGGCCTAAGAAACAGATTTCTCTAGGCATTAATTTGACTTATAATTAGAAAAAAATGAAAACGCTCAACTATTTTTTATATCTATTGATCATCCTTCAGGTTTCATGTAAAAATTTCTTGGATGAAAAACCTGATGCCAGTCTAAAAGAAGCCAATAGCCTCGAAGACCTTGATGCGCTATTGAACAATACTAAGATCATGAATTATTATAGCATGGGACTTGGCGAGGCTTCTGCTGATAATTATTACCTCGACAAATCTAGCTGGGAAGCATTTGATCAGCACGAAAGACAGTTATATACATGGGGAGGAGAAATCTTCTACCAGTTTTACCTCAATCCTTGGCTGGATTATTATAAGAGCATATATTACAGCAATCATGTATTAGCCAAATTGGATAAGATCGCTTCTGAGAAGAAAATAAAGGGGCGTGCAATGGAGCTTAGGGGAAGGGCATTATTCTTCAGGGCATTTGGTCATTATAAATTGCTTTCACTCTTCTCTAATGCATATGATAAAGACGCTTCTAAAACTGATCTTGGCATCCCATTAAGACTGAATGATGACTTTAATATACCTTCCGAAAGGGGAACAGTAGAGGCATGTTATCAACAGATATTACAGGATCTACATGAAGCGGAAAGTTTATTGCCGCTGAAATCAGATAATATGCACTTACCGTCAAGGATATCAGCTTATGTCCTACTTTCATGGATTTATCAGGCACGAGCTGAATTTGATCAATCAATTCTGTATGCACAGAAAGCACTTGAAATCGATAGCAAACTTAAAGATTATAAAGAGTATTCGCAGGAAGCCAGATATCCGTTTTTTGGTTTTGATGACGAAATCGTTTATATAGTGGCCGGAGGAGGAATCTATAACATGCTTGGAAAGTCCTATTGTAAAATTGATACACTATTATATTCTTCATATGACATACATGATCTTAGAAAGAAGCTGTTTTTTGAAAGAAATAAAGATGGATCGTATAATTTCAAGGGGTCTTACGTCGGTTCCCGAGGGCTTTTTATGGGACTTACAGTAGCGGATGCTTACCTCAATCTGTCGGAAGGACTGATACGCCTGAATAAAACAGAGGAAGGACTGCGATTTCTTGAAATTTTCCAACGTCATCGTTACGATGAGACTTATAGCCCGCCGCTTGCCTCAATGTCGCAGGAGAGCGCCTTAAAACTAGTTTTGGATGAGAGACGAAAGGAATTTATCATGCGGGATTCCCGATGGGGGGATATCAAACGTTTAAATAAGATTGATGATGGGGTGATTATTCCTGTTCGCAAGTTAGGTGACAGCGAGTTTTTGCTTAAGAGAAATGATAACAGATATGCGTTACCATTACCTGCTGAGATCATTGAACTGACAGGCATGCCCCAAAACCCAAGATAAAGTGTGTCACTAAAAGGAGGGGCAGCCGAGCTGTCCCTCCTTAAAAACTATCCCATTAATTTGAAAATGCCGGTCTTTCGGCAGCTTCGTAATCATCAGGATTATCGGTCACATTACCCAATGACATGGCCGGTTTTGTAGCGTCGGATGGGTGTGGAGTATCTTGAATTTCACAGATATATATTCCGTTACCGCATTCCACCTGTCCGTTGCCAGGTTTGGTCAATGCATAATTATTGCGGTTATTAACATCCGCAGGAGTTGTACTGTTTAGTTGATAGTAGTATGTTTGAGTTGCAGGTTGCTCCTCAATAAAACTATCCTTCTTTTCCATTGCATTCACCGCGAATGCGATACCTAGTACTAAAGTCAATGCCGAGCCAACGGTAATTAGACTTCTTTTAATGATCTTTTTTGAAATCATGGTTGTGGTCTTTTTTATCCGATCAAAAAAAGGTTGCCTCAAAAAACTTTGATTAATTTTATGTTGTGGGGTGTCTTTTAGCAGACCTCGCTGGCTGGCTTTGCATCCCGATACGCAGCCTGCCTGTTCCCAGATGAGCCCTGAGAGCCATCCGGGATTTCCGTGAACAGTGCCCCTTTACGGTTGCGCGACCTTCGCTGTACAACTCTCTTCTGGGCGAAGGCAATCCGATGCGGTAAAGTGTCCAGCTGAAGCTTGTCTTTGACCAGTCTACAGACCAAACTCTTGGGCATAATCAGCGGATATACCTGCGTCCTCAGGGACGAGTATAGCTTTCCGATGCAACGGAAAAGAGCCGTCATTATGTTCAATATAGGGTGCATTTTGTTCATACAACTTGTATTACCTGATCCATTTGTCTGTTGGCAGCGGCGCCTCCTTATCATGGCCTGCCCACTTGACTTTTATTATTTCTTCGTTTTATCCGGTTAACGTTTTCGTCGTTAACTTATACCAAAGTTCGCCAGTAAAGAGCAGCTGGACTTGACCGAATCTGGAGTCGGGTATATACAGGTTTGGAATAATGAAAAGGTAGAGCAATAAAAAAATCCCCTCGGAAGGGGATGGTTAAAATTTCAAAGGTGTATTGTGGTGGCTTCTCGGATAATCTCGTCAATGAATGCCAGATATTCGTTTTCGCTTTTAAAATTTGGCGTAATTTTCCGATCTACTCGATAAAGAATATGATCGCGTATAAAGGCTTCTTCAAAAACAGAACAGATAATGACATATTTATTTGTCAGGTCAATCTTCGAAAGAAGATGGTTTACTTCAAAATAATCACCACCGCTGCTCAAGATCAGTATCTCGGCTTTCGCAGCAGACAGTTCCAGCGTTTCCTCACGGATTTCTATTAAACGGGGGTGTTTGGTGAGGGTTGTGACGATATCCACTTTTGATAGATTGATCATCTGCCATGCCACATAGCTATAGCTCGTTTTAATGGGCAATGGCTGCCGCGGTGCTGCTATCTTCCTTGCATGGGACAAAAGGTAATAAAGCATAGCCTTTGGAGAATAAATATTGCCAGCAGCATTTGCTGCCTTGAGTACCTCTTCATCAAGCTGATAATTTTCAGGGAAATAGGAGGCGGCCATCTCGATACAAATACGTAGCGGGCCATATTTCCAGGCTCTATATTTTCCACAGACTTTTCTCGCAATAATCTTGCTTTTGTCAGCTGGCTCAGCGATAAAAAGTTTTCCGACCGCGCTGAAAAATTTTCCGATTTTTTGAATGATTTCTTTCATGTTTTTAGGTCATTAGGTTAATTTAATAATAAATTTATAAATAGTCTTGGTTATTCCGCTTAAAAAACTCCGTAGCCGTCATGCCCGTTTTCTTTTTAAAAAAGCGGGCAAAACTGCTCGGTGAAGCATAGCCCAGTTCATAGGCGATTGCATCGGTAGGCATTCCGTCTACAATATATTTCTTGGCGAGATCCAGCATAAATTCTACCTTCAGCTTTTGGGGACTCTGTCCGTAATAAAGTTGGATAAGCTGATGCAGATAGTCCATACTGATCCCGAACTGCCAGGCAATATCTTCCAGTTTAAAATCCTGGCCAAGCTCGGCTACTGCCTGCTTAATAGCTGCATGGGCTTCTTTGGATTTGATTTGGGATTCCGAAATCTTGTCATATTCTTCAAAGATCTTTTCCTTCGATAGCTGGATCAGTTTCTTGATACCCCAGAGGATATTGACCTCACTATCGAGGTCGCCTTTCTTGATTTTTGACGCAATGGTTTTTAGCAATGAAATGGTCCTGGTGCCGGCACGGAAATCAATGCTACACCACGAATTCGGATCGTGTTTTCGATAGGCATGGATCAAGGCGTGAAGAAACTGGAAGGGACGCTCATTGCCATCGCGGAAAATGCTGCCGCGGAAATAAAAGTTAATGAGGGTATACCTTCCGGCAGGAACATGGATTTCATAGTCACTTCTGGTTAAGTAAAAGTAGCGGCCGCGATTGCAAGAGATGCTGTAACTGATCCGCTTCTGGACATCCCTGATCTGAATAGCACGATCTTCTGTCAAGAGGTAAAAGATATGGATATCCGACGCTGTGACTTGCATCGGAATGACAATATCCGCAGGCAGGTGCAGATCCAATATATTGATGTAGCCGAGCATGCCGTCAAACTGCTGCAGGCAGGCTTGCCCATGTTGGTTTTCGTAATGTTGATAGTCCGCATTGGACATGCTTATGCTTGGCTTGAGCGTATCAGTTCTCGGACTGATCGGCTGGTCAAATACTTGTGCGATATCGATCTGTAGTGCTGTTTTCATAATGGTGTATAGGTCAATAAAAATCCCCCCGGTCAGGATTTCGGTATGATCGGGGGAAATGGTTTTTGGATAACGTAGGGTTGGATTACTGCTGCGGACCGGTGTAGGAAATCCGGATAAACAGGGGAGTGAACATCATTGTCGCCACACCATCCTGCCATTCATCGAGGCCGTGAACCATAAGCTCCTTAAATTCTGGATCATCATCATCTCCCTTGTCTTCTTTTTGAAATTGAAGTACGTTGCCCTGCATGAGATAATTGCTGATAGCCGTGCCAAGTTGTTTCCGAAATCCAGGTGAAAAATCATAGAGCTGCTCCACCTGATGGGGCTTCAAGTCAAAATTGTGTTCCATCCAGGCTGCAAAATCGTCTTTAAGAAGTTGCATCTCTAGCGCGCGCTCCGCTAAGGGTAGCGCAAGAAGCGTGGCTACTTTTTGCGCCACACCTGCATTGTCGAAGTTCTCTTTCATTCAAATTGTATTTTTGCAAATATTTATTTAAATAGATCAAATTAGCAACCGACCTGTCCTAACCTCCGGTATTTTGGAGGATAATCTTCTTTTGGGTGATTAAATTTTGCTTAATATTTGATTTTATTTAGTAAATTGGTTCTGTAAACCAGTATAAACCTGAGCCATTTAAGAGAGCTTGACATAACATATGAAAGTATTAAAACTAACGGTGGAGAGTTTACTCATCTCCATGCTTTTTAATTTAATCGGAAATCACGGTATTTACCTGAATCGATTTTGGACACAGACCTATTGGATGTGGACAGTGGCATTTGCAATTGCGATTGGTGTTGCGGTCGTGTTCACGCAGATGTTTCTTGAAGCCTTTGGGACTTATTGGCAGAAGCGGTACCCTGATTTGATACTCATGAGCAAGGGGAGGGTCATGACCAAGAGTATACCCAAAGGTCAGCTCTGCTGTGCAATTCTTGTTACAACTATATCGATTCTATCGATTTATCTCTTCATTATCTATTGTTTCGCTTCTGTCCGCAGCGAAGATACGTACAGCTTGTTAAGAAGCTATCTGCTGCATTATATGCCTTTTATTGGTCTAGGCTTTATAGCCTACGTGATCTATGTTTTTCGTAACGGCGAATTATGGTGGCTAACAACTGAAAATGTGATGGCTTTGTTAGGGAAAGAGGTCATGTCGCAGGAAAACACAACAGATAGAGCGGGAACTATAGCACCTCCAAGTGCATTGGATAGGACTATCGTAATCGGATCACTCTATGATGTGCTGCATAAAGATTCGCCATTCAATTTAAATACCTTGCAGATGGATGCTGTACGTATGTTTGATGTGCCCTTTTATTTTTCCCAAAAAAGAAAAAAAGAAGTCGTCCTGATCAATGGTATCCGTTTGGAAGCCCATCATTTCATGCAGGAGCTAGAAAGGTTGGGGCTTGATAAATGGTATTTCCGCATCAATAAAACCTGTAGGGTAAATATGATGCTCGTCCGTCAACCGATATTGCCAAATGCCACTTACCTGGAGTTTCGTAAGGAAGTGTTTGACAGCCTCAAGTTGAATATGACGGAATTGGAAATCAGCAACCTGCTGCAGATAACTGAATGGATGCGCAAAGAAAAAAAACTAAAGGATTTTTTGGATAACGTCAATAACCTGGAGCATGAGGGATGGGATAACCTTATTCGGCTCAATTGAATCATCCCACTTTATAAACTTAGATAGACCGAGCGCAGTAGACAACAGGTCTGCTGCTGCGCTGGATTTCGGCGGTTAGTCGAGCTAACCTTACCCGTTTATGTTTTTTGTAAAAGGATCTCCTGATCAACAGGATATCACCCCCCGTTTTGTGTCCAATGCGACAGCTATTCACCTTAAAATCCACTATTCTTTTCAATTAAAGTCAGGCATCGGATATACGCCCTTAGCGGCCAAGCTGGACCGTATCCTCGACCTGCTGCAAGAACAGCAGTATACGGAGCTCCACAAGCTGACCGGTACAATGACCATCCACGAAGTCGCCTATTTTTTGAGCAAAAGTGTGCGCACCATCGAGCGCCGTATCGCCAAAGGCCTGCTCAAAGCCACCTATAAAGAGGGTAATGCGGATCTCTTTCTCAAAAAAGATGTGGTGCAGCTGTATGTGGCCGAATATAAAAAATGGCCGCGGCAAATGCCTTAAATCCCTACACTATTCGTACCTGCTTCGTATTGTCTTCGGGGCTGCATGTAAAAGCAGCCACTGTTAATCCGTTGCTGAACAGTATTTCCCTGTTCGGAGACTGGTGAAGGTCTGGTCAGTATCTGTACAAGATCTATTGCTGATCCGAAGCAGGTACGAATCAGGTGCGAAGCAAAGGCCCGAGACTGCTGCTCAAACCCGTAGTTTTTGAAGTGCCAGACGGCGGTGTACCTGGAATATGCCCGATTGCCTCCGACAACACGCCGACAAAAGACGGGCTGCCGCCGACGAGTCTCCGCCAACCTGTTTTATGCTATTGACAAGGGGCTATGTGATGTGGTATGTTTGTCGAAGTAAAGCAATACATACCGGTATAAATGAAAGCTTTATGGGGTTTAACTTTTTAAAAAAAATAACAACATGGCAACAATCAACAATGGTGTAATCGGAAGAGCAAGTGGTAAAGTGGGCGCTGTGATAGCTTCGTCCTGGAAATCCATCAACTACCTCAAAGGCCTGCCCAAAAAGCGGACGAAAGGGATGTCCGAAGAACAGCTGATCCAACAGGACCGTTTCCTGAAAATCTCCAAATTTCTGATGCCGATCACGCCGATCCTGCAGGTGGGGTTTGGGCTTTCCAAAACCGAAAAGATGACGCCCACAAACGTGGCACTGCAGCTCAACATCGCACAGGCGGTAAGCGGTACTTATCCAAACTTTAGCTTGGATTACAGCAAGATCGAAATCAGTACGGGCTCTTACCTCAACGGCGGCGGCATGGAGGCTGCTGTGGATAATGGAATTCTTTCTATCTACTGGGATACCATCCTCAACAGCCTGTACAAGACCAAGGCCGATGATCAGGTCATTATCTTGGTCTATTCACCCGAAAAGGATGAATTTATGACGGCACCTACACCGCCCACCCGTGCTGCCGGTACGATAGACATCCAGATCCCGGCCCACCTGCTCGGTGGCAAGGGGCATGTCTGGATCTTCTTTACCGACCGCAAGGCCGAAAAGGTATCCAAAAGTACGTATTTGGGCGAATTTGACCTGGCTTAGCCACTGAAGGATTAATTGAACGGGAGGAGCATGTGGCTCCTCCTGATTTTTGAACACAAAACGATAAGACATGCTGGTGATTTCTGAGTTTAAAAAGCAGGTTACAGATCCGACACGTAGGGAGGCTGCGCAGGAGCGTTTTCGGCTGGCACGCCGGTTTTTGAATCCGCTGTACCCGCTCATCCGCAAAGGTTTTGCCCATAGCAAGTGCACGGTGCAGGCGGCTTTTGGCCGCGCCATGTCGCATACGCTGACGAATGTGATACAGGGGGAATATCCGGATTTTGAGGTAGTGCCCGCTCTCGCAAAAATAAGCAATGGCATGCTGTCTCCGCTCGCGGTGAATACCTGTGTACGTACGTCAAATACGATTCAGCTGAGCTGGGATGTAACCGAATCCAACATCAAAGATTATAACCAATGGGATGACCAGGTCATACTCTGTGCTTATGATATTATTGGCGAGCAGGCAGCCATCAATGAACAACAGGTGCTGCGCAAGGATCTCCAAATGACGATCGAGCTGCCATCCATCCTGCATGATCGGCCGGTGCACCTGTACCTGTTCCTACATGATCGTGACGAAAACCTGTACTCCAGAAGTCAGTACCTCGGTCTTTTCTAATTTAAATCTTGCGTATGAAATCAACGATAAAAGTACTTCGTACAAAACAGGGCAAGCATAGCACGCTGTCCGAGATCTACCTGAACAATCAATTTGTCTGCTACGGTCTGGAGAATATTCCGCGCCCCGTGAAGATTAGGGGCGAGACTGCCATACCTGTCGGGCATTATCCGCTGGGTTTTAACCGCGAGGGGGCAATGAATGGCCGTTACTACGACGCTTACCCAAAAATGCATCGCGGGATGTTAGAGATGCTTGATATTCCGAATTTTAGCTATGTCTACTTCCACAAAGGAAACAGCTACAAAGAGACTGCGGGCTGCATCCTGGTAGGCGCGCAATATGTACTGGAGGATGGTGATTATCGCCTGTTAGCCTCGGGTGTCGCCTACAAAAAGTTCTATCCGCTAGTGGTCGAACTAATGCTGCAGGGACTGGTCGAAGTACAGGTCGAGTGAGCGTCGCCCGATACAGGGCAAGTGAACTCCATTAAATAGAATAATCATGAAAAAAATCTTTAGCAAAATAGGACAGGTGTTACAGCTGTTGCTGGCGGCACCTGTTAAGCTACCGGGAAAGGTAGGGAATGTATTAAAATACCTAGCCTTGGGGCTGGGCATCGTGGAAACCGTATTGGATGAGGCTAAGCCGCAGCCGGAGGTGGACGATAAGGATGCTTCGGTGGAAGAGAACGGTAAGAAGCCGGCTTCTGAATTGGAAAGCGATAAGTTTACTTCGGAGGGCGTTGGAGATAACATGTCCGCTAAAAACGGAGCCGAAACTACAGGTGAAAGGAGCGCGATGGATGAAAGTGAATGATATCCGCGTCTCGGCTATTGGTGGTACCATCTGCTCCATCTGGGCCAGTATTTCCCTGGGCGATGTGCTGCAAACCGCCCTGACAGCTGCACTAGGTACCTTGGTCAGTTTCGCAACAAGTAGGCTACTGGCGAAGATGGGTAAACGCAAAAAATGAGTTGAACAAAAAGGCGCACAGGATCGTGTGCCTTTTTGTAAGGCAACATCTTCAATTTTTATCTTCTCTTAATTTCCGAAAACAGCCTATCGACATCTTTCGGCAGCTCAATTCATCGACAATTTACGATACAGAAAGTGTTAGTGGATGGTATTTATTATTTTATGTTTCAAGAAATATAATGTAAGCTATTTGAATTTTTAAAAAAAATTTCAGCTTTGATTTATTATTTGTAATTTTTTAAACACATTTCGTGTGTAATAATTTAAACTAAATGCGTTTCCCGATTATAAAATTCGACCAAATGGACTGCGGTCATGAAGATGAAGACTATTCAGAAAAATCAAAAAAGTGTTTCTATGACCCATATACAGCAAGTTGGAATGATGACGAAGCAGCATAATTGCATAACAAAAATCAAAGGATACAATATTTTTTTTATTTTCTTCCTCTTGATATTATCTAGTTCTAACAGTTTCAGTCAGGTGCTCCCTGAACGCTATCAAAAACTGATAGATAGCGCTAGAATTTATAGGAGTACTAATAAATATAAAGAGGCAGTAACTATGCTTGAGCGCGCATTTGCCGAAAATGGTGATAAAGGGCTTGTTCAAGATAGATATGAAGCGGGAAGATTATGGGCTTTAATAGGAAATTTAGATTCTGTTGAGAATCAATTTAATAAATTAGTTAAAGTCGGATATAGTAGTTACATAGAAATAGAGGCAGATAGTGCATTTAAAAAGTTAGAAAATATTCCAAGATGGGAAAACTTAAAGAGTAAGATAAAGGCAAATTATTACTTCAATGATTCTATCCAGTCTAATAATTATGAGTCTCTTGACAAAAAGCTTATTCACATCTTAGATACTATTTATGAAAACGATCAGCTCCCCAGAATGAAACTTTTAAATGTAAAGGCAGATGATAGTTTGGAAATGAAAAAGCTTTATGGTGAAATGTCTAAAAACGATTCAGAAAATCAGAATCGAATTTCTTTACTGTTAGATAGCTACGGCTGGCTGGGAGCAGAAAAGGTATCTCAGAGGGGAATCAATACAGTTTTCCTTGTGCTTCAGCACGCGCCTTTAGATATTAAACAAAAGTATATCGATATGGTGGAAAGAGCCGTTTCGAAAGGAGAAATAAGAGCCACCGATTATGCGTTATTCCAGGACCGATATCTTTTACAGCGCAATGATAATCAGAAATATGGTACACAAGTTGGCAAATCGGGTTCTGCATACTATGTATTGCCAATTCAGGAGCCTACTAAAGTCGATGAGTTCAGATCCAAGATTGGCTTACCGCCAATGAAAGAATATCTTAAGAGATGGAAGATTATTTGGAGTCTAGAAAGGTATGAAAAAGATCTATTAAAATATCATAATAAATAATTGATATTGTCTCCGTGTTTTTATGGCTTGCAAATGGTATTTTATCATTTAATATTTAAAGACTGGTCTACTAGCCAAACCGGGTAAACGGAAAAGATGAGTAGAACAAAAAGGTGCACAGGATTGTGCGCCTTTTTGTAAGGCAACATCTTCATTTGTAAGGCAAAATCCTCAATTTTTACCTTCTTTTAATTTCCGAAAACAGCCGATCGACATCTTTCTTACCGAACAGTCCGGTTCCCTGCACCATCGTCGTCGCCGAGCCACATGCGATTCCCATTTGAAGGACATGCTCCAGATCGCCCTCTTGGGCTAAAACAGACACCATGCCGGCGACCATACTATCACCTGCGCCCACAGTACTACGTACTTTTACCACTGGGGAAGGCAGCTGGATTTTTTCTGTTTTTGAATATAATATAGCGCCTTGAGCACCTAGCGAGACCACGATTAGAGTTGCTTTACCCTCCGAAATTAGCTGCTGGGCGGCCATATCCAGATCGGAATGCCCCAATTCCTCTTTTCCCACAAGAGCAGCAAGCTCGCCGGCATTCGGTTTGATTAAATAGACACCTTCATCCAGTGCGAGGCGAAGTGCATCGCCAGAGGTATCAATTAGTATTTTACTGCCCTTCGATTTGTAGTTATTGATCAGTGATCGTATAAACTCGGGCGGCATACCAGCGGGCATACTGCCGCTGATAA
Source organism: Sphingobacterium sp. UBA7038 (assembly GCF_002494055.1). Taxonomy (NCBI): domain Bacteria; kingdom Pseudomonadati; phylum Bacteroidota; class Sphingobacteriia; order Sphingobacteriales; family Sphingobacteriaceae; genus Sphingobacterium; species Sphingobacterium sp. UBA7038. The sequence continues at coordinate 184,772 of NZ_DLAV01000022.1, read as the reverse complement.
CGACAAAATCCGGAATATCCGGGAGTTCCTCAATTGAATTCCTAATCCCGTCCAGCTCGTTGGATTCAACTTGTTCGCCTGGAAAACCGAATCGATATTGCTGATTGGTTGCGCTGTCAACCACGATAAAGTTTTCGCGGGTCTCGCCATTCACCCGAATAGGATCTATAGCAATATCTTCCAGTCTCAATAAGCTTTCGAGTAAACTGCCTGTCCTTCCACCGGATGTAAAAAGAGCTGTTGAATCCAAACCAAGTCTTTTCAAGGCCCGAGATACATTAATTCCTCCGCCACCAGGCTCATATACAGGTGCTTCACAACGTAATTTCTTTTCAGGAACGATATGTTGTACACTGGTACTCTTGTCTACGGATGGGTTCAGGGTTATTGTTAAAATAGATTTTGCCATTTGTCTAAGTTATAAAGCTATTCAGAGATAAATAGTGCATTGTTGAAATGCATCACAGCATAATTTAAATAAAGCTAATAATTATTATTGACAGTGTACAGCGCAAAATACCCTACGTGCTTTCGGTTTCGTCAACATTGCTTACCCCGTTATTTGAATCATTCCTGTTGGTAGACGAGGTCTTCGCTGAGACAGTGGTCTTCCCAAGGCGTTTCTGTAAGTCGACTATGCGCGTTTTCCACTTCTAAAGGTATCGCGTAGCTCGAGGATCTTTTTGAGATTGCGCTGCAAGGCGGTAAAAAATGCTTTTGCGGACTTGTCCGCTTGCTTCATGATCTGCCGCAGGTGACTCACCACACAACTCAATGGCCTTCCTGATAACCGTGTGGTACTAGTTATTATTAACCGGACGCCCAATGGGGATGTCATCACTGGCAACCTAAATATAACGGAAGTTATCAATACAGCCTTTGCATAGTCGTTGACGGTAGGTCTTCGGGAATCTGTATTTATTACTAAAAATATTAGTTTTATTAAATTCTTTTTTCGAAATTTACAGTCAACAACCAATTATTATATTTATGAACGAGCCCGTTTATATAGATCTAGTTTCAGACTATGCATTTAAGCGCATTTTTGGATCCGAACCCAATAAGGATTTACTGATTTCCCTATTGAATGAGTTATTCCGTGGACGGAAAAGTATTGTCGATTTATTGTACGAAAAGAATGAACATGTAGGGGATAGCGAGGAGATCGGGACCGTGATCTTTGACCTGATCTGTACAGCTGAAAATGGAGAGAAGTTTGTGATTGAAGTACAGCGTACTGCACAGATAAATTTGAAAAAACGCATGCTTTACTACAGCAGTAAGCTTATTGCGGATCAGGCTCCCAAAGGAAAACGGCGAGCGTGGAATTATGCGATAACCGAAGTGTATATCGTTGTACTTATGGATGGATTTACTTTTTCACAGGCGGATGAATCCAGCGCTGTTATTCACGATATTTGCTTGTGTAACAGGAAGACAGGTCGAGTTTTTTATGAAGAGTTGGGGTTTATTTACGTTCAATTGCGTAACTTTACAAAAGTAGAGGCGGAATTAGAAACTGATCTTGATCGTTGGCTTTATGTTTTACGTAATATGTCCAAGCTGAACAAGATACCGGTCTATCTGAAGAAGCCTATATTTGAAAAATTATTTAAAATAGCGGAATACGCAAAGTTGAATAAGGAGGAACGAGCAATGTATGATGTAAGTCTAAAACGTAAATGGGATGCTGAAGCGGTGCGCCAATATCAGGAGCAACAGCTTAATGAGGCTATTCAAAAAGGCATTGAACAAGGCATTGAACAAGGTGTTGAACAAGGCATTAAACAAGGCATTAAACAAGGTGTTGAACAAGGACTGGAACAGGGCGCTGAGGCAAAAGGCTATGAGGTAGTGGAAAATTTGATTACCGAACTTAAGCTTACTGATGATGTTATCGTGCGTGTTGCGAAGGTTTCGCTTGATTTTGTACAGAAAGTACGGGCAGATCTAGCCAGAGACAAAAAGTAATTATTCCCAATTATACAAACATAGCAAACAGCTGTTCAGATTTTTGAGCAGCTGTTTTTGCACTAACTAAACCTGTATTTGCTGGAGCTTTTCCGGCAAACAGTTTTGCCTTCACTCCGAAGTGCCTAACTAAAATTTAAAGGACTAAGCGGCCTTCTGCACTTCTTTTTGTGAAGGCAAGCCCCTTAAATTGGCTCCGTCACTTGGTTTAATTTTGAAATATTCAATTAAGGATAGTAGGGACAAGGCCGCAATTAACTGCAATGCCAGACTGAAATCCCGCATCTGATAAACAGTATCCTGATAATAACTGCTTGCTAGGTGGAGGGTTACCGCTCCTAAGGCGATCCCCATACCAAGTGCCATTTGTTGTGCCGTATTATAGAGCGTATTTGCATTGCTCATCTGCTCATTTGGTATGTCTGCATAGGCCAAGGTGTTAAGGCTCGTAAATTGAAGCGACCGTGTAAGTCCAGAGAAAAAGAATACAATGGCTACAAGCCAAATCGGTGTTTGTATTGAAAGCAGGGAAAGTCCGGCCGTAAACAATGTTAAAATAATACCATTCCCGATTAATACTTTACGGAAGTCAAATCTTCTGGTGATCCATATGGCTACGGGCTTCATGCTCATACTGCCCAGCATGTTGGCCATATAGAGGAGGCCTGCGTGAAATGGGCTCAGTCCAAAACCCAACTGTAACATAAGCGGCAGGATAAACGGAGCAACATTGATCACCATACGGGTGATCGATCCAGAATAGACCGTAACCCTGAACGTTTTTATTTTGAGGACACTATAATCTATCAATGGATACTTGATCCGCTTGGAGTGCCAGATTGAAACGGCCATTAGCGCAAAGCTAGCAACGATAGTAACAATGGGTTTGGTATAATCTCCTTTGGCTGCACCGATCATTTCAGTACCCAGCATAATGCCGGCAAGGCCGATCCCACTGATAAAAAAACCGATAAGGTCAAGTGGTCGTCGATTTTCAGATTCCATCGCTGGAATAAATTTATTGACTGCCCACAGTGCAAATACACCGACGGGTACATTAATAAAGAAAATCCAGTGCCAGCTAAAATAGGTCGTAAAAAATCCGCCCAATACGGGACCAATTATAGGGCCCAATAATCCGGCCCAGGCAATATAACCGATCGCATCGACCAGATCTTTCTTTGCGGTATGCTTGAGCACAATGAGACGGCCGACCGGTACCATCAGTGCGCCTGCAGTACCCTGGCAGATTCGCGCTATAACAAAGGAAGTTAAGTTGGTACTCAGTCCACATGCGATTGAAGAAAGTATGAACCCCATAATTGCCGTATTGAAAACCTTTTTTGCGCCGTAGCGGTCGGCAATCCAGCCGCTGATTGGAATAAATACAGCTAACATAACCGTATACGAAGTAATACCGGCACTGAGCTGTACCACATTACGCTCAAAATCGTGTGCCATTTTGGGTAAGGCCGTGGATATCGCTGTGGTGTCGAGCATCTCCATAAGCAGTGTGCCACCTACAATGAGCGATATGATGCGTGATTCTTTCTTCATTTTGCTCTTCTTCAATCCCGAACGGGATACATTTGCGACAAAAGTAAACCTATCCAAAAAAAGAAAAGTCATTTAAAGGCAATTAAATATAGACGAATCTGGCTGCTTATGTATTTTCCGGAGAATCGAAAGATGTGGACGAGGATGATGTTGCGGGCTAAGGCTAGGAGAGCGCTAGCGGTTGATCTTTGCAGGAAAAAGTGTGATTGCAACATGATGTTTACAAAAGCTTTCGCTACGTCAATGTTACATTAGTCTACTGCGCCATTGTTTATATTTGTAGTGTACGCAAATCAAAATGCTGTACATTAGATATCATACAACCTATGTTAAGACGAGTCATATTTCAATTTCTCTTACTGATAAGTGCGATGCTGTTGATCGTGAAGCCTTTGATCGGATTTTCACTTTATCATCAGGCAAAGGCACAGAGCGAGAATGAGTTTATCACCGTAATCAAGGCTTTTAGTAAACGGAAACAAGAATACCTGGATTGGGTTGATGTCAAAGATAGTGTCTGTCTGACGCTCTCTCCACTTCGTCACTTTACCGCCAAAGTAAGGGAGTTTTTCATTACCCACTTTTTCAACAGGTTCTTTCCGAATTCCAGCGTGTTTTCGATTGGTAACTTGCTGTCCAAGGCCTTATTTCCGCTCGAGCGGCTATACCTGCGTAATCTCCAACTGACTTTATGATAAAAAAGCGATTTTAATCGTATTGAATGAGTCCAATGGGGCTACAGACATTCATTTATTTTAAAATAAGCTTTTTTATATGTTTCAGAAACTTGTCCTTATGGGGCATGTGCTGCTCTGCTGTAGCTTCTTTAGCTATGGCCAGGAGAACCATGTGCCTATCAAACTCAATCAGCTGTTGTCTTCGGTAACGCAGCATGCGCCCTCCTTACGTACCGACTACGTGCGTACGCAGGTGCAGCAGGCCCGAGCAGCCGAAGTCAAAAACAACCGTCTGCCGAGCCTCCAGCTGTCGTATCAGGCAGATGTCGGTTCCAATAATAATGTACCGGGGCCTTACTTCGGATTTGGCTTGGTACCGACCAATAATGGTGGTATCCGTGCCAATAATAATTATCAGGCTGTGAGCAGTAATCTTGGCATTGCTGCTTTCCAATGGGAGGTCTATAATTTTGGTCAATTCAAGGCCCAGGACCAGCTCGCGCAGGCGGAGGTGGCCGTGGAGAACCGTCGTTTTGAACAGTCTAAGTATGACCTGCAGTCCTTCACCATCTACAGTTATCTGCAATTGTTGAAATTGCATGACCTAATCGAAATCCAATCGCGGAGTATAGCCCGTAATCAGGAAATACGTCAGTCGATATTTGCGCTGGTCAAAAGTGGTATCACGGCCGGTGTGGATACCAGTATGGCGGATGCTGAAATATCGCGGAGCCAGCTTGGTCTTATCGAACTGGATAACCAACAGCAGCAATTGCAAATTCAACTGGCTACTTTGGCGGGTATGTCGCCAGCGCAGATTATAGCGGACACCACTGCCGAAAAGATTCTTTTCGAGCAGGTAAAGAATGCCCCCATTGAACTGGATGGTGGCCGTCAGCATCCACTCGTAGCCTACTATAATGCATTGTTTGACAAGACCAAGATGGAAGAAAAGCTGGTCGCCAATAGTTACCGACCTAAGCTGTTCCTCTCGGGCGCCGTCTGGGGGAGGGCATCCAGTGTACATAGTGATAACAGTTATGGTTCACTAGCCGATGGCTTTGGCCTGCAAAGGGGTAATTACCTCGTCGGTATGGGGATTAACTACAACCTGTTTGACCTGCGCCGCAAAAAAGTAAAACTCCATACACAGCGTCTTATGGTGGACGAGGCCGGTCAAAAGCTACAGGAACAACAGGCCAACATCGCCATGAATATTGCACAGTCTGCCACGGAAGTGGAAACTGCTGAAAGACGGCTCAAGGAAATTCCGCGTCAGACCAAGGCTGCAAATGCCGCCTACCGTCAGAAGTTTTCCTTATACAAAAACGGGCTGATTGATATTGTGGAGGTCAACGTTGCCCAAAATATGCTCAATCAGGCAGAGCGCGATTATATCACCGCTAAGTATAATTATTATCTGGCATTGTTCCATCAGGTGGTGGCACAAAACAATGTCGATGGCTTTCTTCAACTTTTTAATTAATTACTTATGTCACTTGTCACAGCTGCTTTACGAAGGCCGATTACCACGGTGATCATTACCCTGAGCCTGCTGCTCTTTTCGGTACTCGCTGTACTGAAAATACCGATTGATATCTTTCCGCAGCTCAATTCACCGACAATTTACGTCATTGAATCTTACGGTGGAATGTCTCCGCAACAAATGGAGGGGTTTTTCTCCTCCCGGATGCAGGATCAATTTCTCTATGTCAACGGAATCAAAAATATATCAGCCAAAAATATTCAGGGCCTTACGCTCCTAAAACTTAGTTTCTATGAAAATACCGATATGGCCGAAGCTTCGGCGCAGGTAGCACTGCAGGTAAACCGGGCCATGAAGTTCTTTCCGCCAGGGGCATTGCCACCACAGGTGGTTCGTTTTGATGCTTCCTCTTTACCTGTGGGGCAGCTGGTGCTGTCTTCGAAGACAAAAAGCCTCAAGGAGATCTACGATATGGCGAGTACGCTGGTGCGGCCCATGTTTTCTGCGGTACCGGGACTCTCGGCCCCGCCACCCTTTGGAGCCAACTCCCGGACCATTACGGTCAATGTAGACCCCAATAAATTGCGCAGCTATAACCTGACCGCCGACGAGGTGGTGATGGCATTGTCCAAATTCAACGTCATGTCACCATCAGGCAACCTGCACCTCAACAATACGATGTATGTGACCACCATCAATTCACTGATCAAGAATGTTGCAGATTTCTCCAATATTCCTATTCTGACAAAAAATGGGATCCCAATTTATATCAAAGATGTCGCACGCGTATCGGACGCTTCGGATGTGACGGTCAGTTACGCACTGATCAATGGTCGGCGCTCTGTTTATATTCCCGCCGTTAAGACTTCGGATGCATCCACCTGGGCAGTGGTCAGCAACCTTAAGGCTAAGTTGCCGGAAATCCAGAACCTGCTGCCAGAGGATGTGAAGGTATCTTATGAATTTGACCAGTCCGTAGCGGTTATGAATTCGGTGCAGAGTCTTTTGCACGAAGGGGGGCTCGGTGCTCTGCTTACCGGTCTTATGGTGCTCTTGTTTCTGCGTGACTGGCGGAGCAGCCTGATCGTGATCGTCACCATACCGGTATCCATTTTGATCGGTGTCTTTCTGCTCACACTGTTTGGCCAGACCATCAATATCATGACCTTGAGCGGTTTGGCACTGGCCATCGGTATCCTGGTCGATCAGGCCACGGTGACCATCGAAAGCATACATCAGCATCAAGAACAGGGTACACACAAACGTAGGGCGATCTATCATGCCTGTCAGGAGATCGCTGTTCCGCTACTCTTGATCCTATTCTGTATTTTGGCTGTATTTGCACCTTCTTTTATGATGACGGGAATTCCCCGGGCAATGTTTTTGCCACTTTCTTTATCCATTGGATTGACGATGATAGCTTCTTATTTCATGGCGCAGACCTTGGTACCCATTTTGTCCAATTGGCTGCTCAAAGAGCATCATATTGGTCATTTCAAGTCAGACTCGCCGGGCTTTTTCGATAAGATCAAAAAGCGTTATCGCTTTAGCTTATACCGCTCCATGCGGCATAAGGGCAAAGTTATCATAGGATATCTGCTGCTCACGGTGGCTCTTGCCACTGGCGCATTTGTGTACATCGGCAAGGATATGATGCCCAAAGTCAACAATGGGCAGTTTCAGTTGCGGATCAAAGAGCCCGATGGAACTAGGCTGGAGCGCACCGAAGAGTCTGTCAAACAGGTTCTGCAAGTAATCGACAGTACGGTCAACCATCAGGTTGCCATCAGTTCGGCCTATGTAGGTCTGGTGCCCAGCAGCTATGGGGTCAGCAACCTCTATGTATTCAATACCGGAACGCATGAAGCCGTGATTCAGGTGAACCTGAATGCAGACTATCATGTCAATATGGACGAACTCAAAGATGTTTTACGGCGTAACATCCACTATAAACTACCAAATTTGCGCCTGAATTTTGAGCCTATTGATATGACCGAAAAGATTATGAGCCAGGGAGCTGCAACACCGATCGAAGTGCGTGTCGCCGGCAAGAAAATGGACGAATTGAAGGTCTACGCCGATAAGGTTGTCGGTTCATTGCGGCATATCGGCTATCTGCGTGATGTGCAGATCGCGCAACCCCTCCGCTTGCCGACCATTTCCATTGCCATCGACCGCCTCAAAGCTTCACAGCTTGGTCTGCAGATGGATGATATTGCCCGGTCGGTAACAGCCAGTACGTCATCAAGCCGATTTACACAGAAGATCCAATGGCTCGATGAAAACAATACCTATACCTATCAGGTACAGGTGCAGGTGCCTGAATACGTGATGAATACAATGGACGAACTGCGCGAAATTCCGCTGGTGAAAGGGCAGCTCACACCGACCTTGGGCGATATAGCCAGTTTCAATACACAATATTTACCCGGTGAATATGACCGACAGGGGCCAAGGCGGTATCTGACCGTGATGGCAAATATCCATAAGAAGGACCTGGGGGCAGCAACAGCCGATGTGCAACAAGCTATTCGTGAACTTCCGGCTCCGCCGCGTGGTGTTGTGGTGGAAATGAAGGGGATGTCGACACTATTGCTCGATACCATGGGTAGTCTGCAGTTGGGGCTAGCCTGCGCAGTTGTTGTGATCTTTCTGCTGTTGGCGGCGAATTATCAAAGTGTCAAGCTTTCGCTGACCGCATTGGTCACTATTCCTGCAGTGATATTAGGGTCGTTGGCGATGCTTTTGCTCACAGGGTCTACGCTCAATCTGCAATCATACATGGGTATGATTATGTCTACCGGGGTTTCCGTCGCCAATGCGATCCTGATCGTGTCCAATGCGGAAGCACTGCGGTTGGACTTCCGCAATGCTAGGACAGCAGCGTTGGCCAGTGCGACAACGCGGCTACGTCCAATCCTGATGACCAGTATGGCCATGATTGCCGGTATGATTCCCATGGCCATGGGAATGGGAGAGACGGGTGAACAGGCAGCTCCATTGGGCCGGGCCGTGATCGGTGGCCTCTTTGCCTCCACATTTGCTGCCCTCTTTATTCTGCCGCTCCTGTTTGTGTGGATGAAAGAAAAATCTACGTTCGACTCCGAATCACTCTTGCCGCAGGACGAGCCTGATCATCGGAAGCCATTGATGGAAAAAGACGCGTATCGTGTAAACTAAAAAATATAGTGCTCTTTCGGAATCGAAATCCAGCAGTATAAACTGCGAGATATAGACGGAAGTTACTATGGAACAGGAACATAATCGTATAAAAAGATAAAATCGCCAAAGGCAGCATATATGCCTTAAAGACATAATTGAGAAATGAACAAGAAAATCAAACCGATGAAAAAAATAGGCTATTTAATAGTACTGACAGGCTTACTTAGCGCTTGCGGTCATACCGAAAAGCCGATTGACCTGACGCCGAAAAATCCGGCTAAGGCCAGTACCTATCAGACAACAGTGATACAAGAGAAAGTCATGTCCAGCAGCGTGCGTTTACCTGGTAAGCTCAAACCCTTTAACGAGGTAAATATCTATGCCAAAATGAACAGCTTTGTCAAGCATATCTTGGTGGACAGAGGAGCAATTGTCAAAAAGGGACAGCTGCTGATGCAGCTAGAGGCACCAGAAATGCTCGCTGCGGTACAGGCTGCGCATTCACGTTTTGTGCAGGCACAGGAGACTGCTTCTGCGAGTAAGGATAAATATAAAAGGCTCAAAAATGCTGCACAGGAGGAAGGTGCTGTATCACCACTTGATCTGGACAATGCGCTATCAAAGATGAAAGCCGACGAAGCGGTAGCCATGTCGGAAAAAGCAAATGTGGAAGAGGTTGAAATGTTGCAGTCTTATCTGAATATCAAAGCGCCTTTCAATGGTGTGATTGTACAACGTAACGTTTCTGAAGGAGCACTGGTCGGACCAGGAAAAGGAAATGATCAACCCCTGTTGATCCTGCAGGATCTCAATAAATTACGGCTGGAAGTGCAGATCCCCGAGACCTATGTCGATAAAGTAGACCTTTCGAAAAAGGTCGCTTATCGGTTTAATAATAAACCGAATAAGGTATTTGAAGGGATGATAGCCCGTTCGGCAAATTCTTTGGGCGCCATGCAGTCCGAAGCGATAGAGGTGGATGTCGCCAACTCGGATAACAAACTCAAGCCTGGTTTATATTGTGAAGTGGATATTCCATTGTCTGCCGGAGCCAATTCTTTATTGGTGCCATCCAATAGTATTGTACGTTCGACGGAAAGACAGTATGTGATTCAACTGATAGAGGGTAAGACACATTTCGTGGATATCAAAGAAGGCGTATCTACGCATGATTCTACCGAGGTTTTTGGTAAGCTAAACAAGAGTGATCAGATCTTGCTGCATGCCAATGACGAAATCAAGGAGGGGGTCAAACTTCCCCTGGAAAAATAGGTTTAATGCTTTTATTTGATAGGTATGAAAGGTTTCTTGGAAACCTTTCATACTTTTTAATTAGTCGGATCAGCGCTTTGAAGCAAAGATCCCTATTGCTTGATCTTGTGCAGGGACACAACCATAAACCGCTAGATAACATAGTGGCGGCGAAGTTGGGGGTGGAGCTTACTGCGCAGGAAGCCGCACCCTAAATGTGGTTCCGCCCGCGGAGTTGCTCTCCACAGCGATATGTCCGTTATGCAGTTCTACAATTTCACGGCAGAGGTAGAGACCTATGCCAAATCCCGAGATTGTTCCGACCCGATCTTTTCCTGCCCTGTAAAATCGCTCGAATATCTGATCGCGGTCTTCCTCGGCAATTCCCATACCCTCGTCACTGACAAAAATTTCGATATCCTTGTTGTCTGTGGGCGAATAGCCAAATGTAATCTGGGTTCCTATTGGCGAATACTTGGCTGCATTTTCTACCAGATTTTGAACGACCTGCGCAATCTTATTCAGGTCTGCATCGATGGATAGACTTTGCGTCAGGTCAGCGACAATCTGATGAGAATTGATCCTCAATTTAAATTCATCTTCAAGTTCAGTAAATAATTCCTTCAGATCAAACACTTCTCTTTCTATCATCATTCTGCCGGAGTCAAATCGCGAGATATTCAAGAAGCCATTGATTAGGTTCTTCATATTGCGAACCTGTTTAAGAGATTTCAACGTAAGGTCCTGGTAATTCGTATTTGCTGTCAGGAGTGCCTGACGCTGCATCAATTGAAGATAGGCGTTGATAGAGGTCAGCGGTGTCTTCAGTTCATGGCTAGCGATGCTTATAAAGTCATTTTTCCGCTGTTCCTCAGCTTTCTGTTCGGTAATATCCCTTAGTGTACCATTCAGACTTGCGGCTTTCCCCTTGGCATCATAAAACACTTTACCACGTGCCTGCACGAGCCTACCGTTCGGGGACTGTGGATGGACGATACGGTATTCAATAAAGTAATTGCCATCCGACTCTTCGCTCAGTGCATCAGTGATGGCAGCCATGACGCGTTCCTGATCCTCTTTTACAATGGAATTAATAGCGGCAGATAGATCCAATTGATCTTCATCGGCCAAACCGAACCATAACTTTAATAGCGCATTTCCGGAGAAAAGGTTCAGCTCAGGCTCATAATAGAACGTCGCAAGCTCTCCGGCATCAATAGCCATGGATAACATTTGTTGGTCCTTTTCGCTTTTCCGGCGTTCAAGGACTTGGTCCGTAATTTCTTCGAGGATAATCAGAATTCCCGTGACTTTGTTGTCAGCTGAAAAAATAGGTTGATAGATCGAATTTACGATAGCCTCCCGCAAACCGTCCTTGTGGCGCAGCATGATGGAAAGTTCATTATTTGTTTTCCGTTCGCCTTTTTCAAACGCTTCCCGGAGCCATTGGATCATGGGCTGGCCCTGTAGTTCGGGCCTTGCAATATCGTGCGGCAGGCCCTGCACTTCCGCCAAATGACGGTCCCAGATCTTTAATATGGTCGGATTGGCGATGTCAATAATCAGTTCCGGCCCCTTCAGCATCGCTATGCCAACAGGTGCCTGCTCAATAATTGTCCGCATTTGTTCACGGCTTTCTGCTAGAAGTTGTAAGGAACTGTTGAGCTCATCATTTGTAGCGGTCAATTCTTCGAGCGTTGCCGCCATTTCCTCCATAAGCCCTTGTTCCTTTTTTTCTTTTTCCTGTATTTGTTGCTGATGCTGCCTCCTTAAAGTAACATTGTGGGCCGTGTTCAAAATACACCAGGTTTGATTGTTTTGGTCTAATAGGGCTCTATATTCATAATCGAAATAGTCAGTCACCGGAACACCGTTTTTAATGAGTCTGGCCGGCGCTTCCTTAACGGAATAGGATTTGCCCGTACGCCAAACCTCTTGCAGAATAGATAAGAACGGCTGGTCTTCCAGTTCGGGAATAGCACTGATCAGCGCCTTTCCAATAACGGATTCATCTTTGCCCCATAGGCTAAGCATACCCGCATTGGCAAACTGGATGGTCATCTCTGTCCCAGTATATATTGACGTCGGCTCGGGAGAACTGCTCAGCGCCTGTAAGATGTGGTCCTCGCCAAAAGTGGCACTGCCAAATTTATTATTGATGTCCATTAGTCCAAAGATAAAGAATACATTTTTATAAATAGACATCTATCTTTTGGCACGATTATTTGTTGATATTCGTTATAAAAAAGTATGAAATAGGAAGCTGATTTGTGTTCGATTCACATACTTTTTAGCATATTCGTATTGGCGTAATTGCTGTATTTTAAAAATTTTAGAGGATCTATATTTATGCAAGGCACAATTGATGGGATAAGCGGGGAACCACATCGTTCACAGGTGTTCCGTTTAACGTATAGAGGACAGGATTATCAGCTGGTGTTGTTGAAAAAGTCTTTATCAAAGCTCGATACGGAATTGCCCATTTTGCTCGATGGAATTGAGCAAAATCTGGTAAAAAGAGGTGACCATTGGTTTTTTGAAAACAGGCATTCAGATCAGCATTTTGCGACAGAAATTTGGCGCAATTTATCCCTTCGATATCGGCTTTAGCACAAATTGTCATCCTTTTAGGGGAGTCCCTGCTTACCTAACTTCGTGTTGTCATCTGCTTCTGATTTGTGTCGCTCAAAATACGGATCACAAAAAATATTTTTTCAATATTTGTACATGGCTTTATTTATAACACTCGATAACGTTTATCAATTATATCCTATTGATCCTTCAAAAAAGACAGACGGTATCGTTGTATTCCATCAATTGGCCGGATCAAGTGCGGGGTATACCGAGCATAGCCGGTTATTTGACGGATTGTTACTTGGTTTCATGCTAAAAGGAGCTATGAAAATGCAGATCCATTTCCTGGATTACGAAATAAAGGCCGGTGATATAGCTGTTTTACCACCGCAGTTATTAATGGATACAAAATACCTGAGTGATGACGCAGAGATCGTCACAATTGGAATCTCACTAGATTTTATGTCCGCATTTCCAATGTTGCGTGAATTTGTAATGAATGATCAGCTACGTTGGCAACCTGTAGTTAGGCTTCAAGAGGACGAAGGTAGATTGCAAAATGAACTGTTATCTTTGATTAAAGGATTTTACAATAAAAAGCCAAGTCCGAATAAAGCCGAAATGCTTAGACATCTGGTCATGGTAATGATCAATATGATCTCCGAAATGTATTCAGAGCTGCCCAATTCCAAGAGTTCACCAAAAAGCCGCACACACGAGATTATCGATGATTTCTATCAATTAATTTTAAAACACACCAAGGAACACAGGAACGTTAATTTTTACGCGGAGAAATTGCATTTAACACCACAGTATCTTTCCACCTTCCTGAAGGAAAAAACGGGTAGATCGGTAGCGCAATGGGTTGACCATATATTGATCTTGGAAGCTAAGACACTCCTTAAATCGACCAACCTATCGATCAAGGAAATCAGCAATGCGTTAAACTTTGGCGAGACCAGCATCTTCTGTCGGTATTTTAAAAGAATCAGTGGGGTGTCTCCAACATCCTATCGGAATCAAAAGAACATAGCTAAACTTCCATAGGTAATCGACAAATCACCTTAAAAATTGCACGTAAATCCCATTAAGGTGTCAATGCCTACTTTTTTGACGCTGTCTATTTTTATGCCATGAAAAAAACAGCGAAAAAAGCAGCCGTTGGTTTTATATTTATCACGTTGCTAATTGATATTACAGCTTGGGGAATTATACTTCCCGTTGTACCTAAACTTGTCGGTGAACTTATCCATGGTGACATCACTGAAGCGGCGACATATGGTGGTTGGTTGGGTTTTGCCTATGCTTTCACCCAGTTCATATGTGCGCCGATGGTCGGCAATCTCAGTGACAGATACGGAAGAAGTCCGATCCTGTTAATTTCGCTCCTGGGATTTGGATTGGACTACCTCTTACTTGCATTGGCCCCTTCTATTGGTTGGCTATTTGTCGGACGCATCCTAGCGGGCATCACTGGAGCCAGCATATCAACAGCAAGTTCGTATATTGCTGATGTGTCTACGGATGAAACCAGAACGATGAATTTTGGTTTAATAGGTGCCGCATTTGGTCTGGGATTTATTATAGGGCCGGTACTGGGAGGCTTGCTCGGGCACTATGGTGCGCGAATTCCTTTTTATGTTGCATCGGTTCTCTGTTTATTGAACTTCATCTATGGTTATTTCATTCTTCCTGAAAGTTTGGACGAAACCAAAAGACGACCCTTTGAGTGGCGACGCGCAAATCCGATCGGATCGCTAAAATTGCTGGCAAAATATCCAAAAATTTCAAGTTTAGTAATTGCATTAATTTTGGTCTATATCGGACTCCATGCCGTACAAAGTAACTGGCATTTCTTTACCATGTATAAATTTGATTGGTCGGAAAGAATCGTAGGTATGTCATTAGGTGTACTGGGGCTTTTACTTGGATTAGTCCAGGGTGTTTTGATCAGATGGACCACGCCAAAATTAGGGGAGCAAAAAAGTATCTATTATGGCTTGATTTTTTATGCACTGGGCTTATTCCTGTTTTCTTTTGCAGCGGAAGGTTGGATGATGATGCTTTTTCTTATTCCTTATTCATTGGGTGGTATCTGTGGGCCTTCACTTCAGTCAATGATCAGCAAAAGTATCCCCTCAAATCAACAGGGAGAGCTTCAGGGTGCATTAACAAGTCTGGTAAGTGCAACTTCAGTCGTTGGGCCGCCTATGATGACTAATCTTTTTTACTACTTTACACATGATAAAGCACCGTTTAAGTTTTCAGGTGCTCCCTTCTTGTTGGCCTCTATGTTGATGATGCTAAGTGCTATGATCGTCTATTATACGTCAAAAAAAAGCAAACCATCAACTGCGTCATAGCTGAATTTGCATCTACCCTTAATTTGGTTAGAAATTTCCTCAATTCGACTACAATTGACCATTTGTAGATGCTGAACTTTGTCCTATTAAATTTAAAATAATGAGACATGCAGACAAATGAAATAAAAGTAGCCCTTGTTACGGGTGCCAATACAGGTGTTGGTTTTCAGATAGCCAAAGCTCTTGCTGATCATGGATATGATGTGTTTGTTGGATCGCGAAATTTACAAAAAGGAGAAGACGCCGCCAAGCGGATAGGATTTAAAACGCAGGCTATTCAGCTGGATATCACCGACACCAATTCAATCAAGAAAGCAGTAAGTAAAATAGAAAATGATTTTGGGTGTCTTACTTTGCTGGTCAATAATGCGGCGATTTCAAACGCTGGAACTCCCGGTCGCACCATGTGGGAAATTCTTAGTGCCCAGAAAGCAAGCGTTGCATCAATAGATGAAATGCGTCAGGTCTGGGAAACCAATGTATTTGGCACCCTTGCCATAACACAGGCATTGTTACCCTTACTGCGGAATGCGAAACAATCAAGGATCGTAACGGTTTCAAGTTCCCTAGGTTCACTAACGCTGAATGCCGATCAGGACAATACCTTTCGTAGTGGATTTGATGCGGTATATGGGGCTTCCAAAACAGCGTTGAATGGAGTTTTCCTTTCTCTTGCAAATGAGTTGGAAAATACAAATGTTAAGGTAAATCTGGTAAGTCCGGGTTTTACAGCTACAGCCCTGAATAATTTTGAAGGGACGGATACGGTGGAAGAAGGGGCACTTGAGCCGATACGCGTTGCGCTCGCAGAAGATATTCCCAATGGGAGCTTTACGGGACCGGCTACTTACCGAACAGAACAAGGCGGTCAAGTTCCCTGGTAGAATCACCGATTCAAAGACCTGTAATCATGCGTTACAGGTTTTTTTATAAATTTATACTATGAAAAAGAAAGACGGTAAGTTAAGGCGCTTTATATCCATATCAGAGAGTCATGAAGCTTTTGGCCTGCCAAAACCACAGCATCCCTTGATTAGTCTGGTTCATTTTAATCAGGACAACCCATTCAATACCGATATGGCTCCAATCTATGATGTCCTCAGTTTCTACAAAATAACGTTTATAACAAAAAATAGCGGAAAACTCAAGTACGGTAGGGGTTATTATGATTTTAATGAAGGAAGTATGCTTTTCTTTGCACCCAATCAATTGGTGGGTAGCACAGAATATAATAAGGATACCTATGCCTATCTGCTGCTGATTCATCCTGACTTTTTCCTGGGTTCTCCCTTAGCACATAAAATTAGAAAGTACGGCTATTTTACCTATTCTGTGAATGAAGCGTTACATTTATCTGATCAGGAAAGAGAAACGATGATAGCTATCTTGAACATCATGAAAAATGAACTGGACAATCGGATAGACGAATTTAGCCAAGAAGTCATTATTTCCCAGATTGAGTTAATGCTGAGTTATGTCAACCGATTTTACAAGCGACAGTTCATTACTCGGAAAAATGTAAACAATGATATTTTACAGAAGGCAGAGGCGCTGTTAGATGATTATCTGAACAATGATAATTCGGTTGTTCGAGGTGTTCCAACTGTACATTTTCTTTCGGAACAGTTGAATCTCTCTGCAGGTTATTTAAGCGACATGCTACGTGCGCTCATTGGTCAGAATACCCAGCAGTTTATCCACAATAAACTTATTGAAAAAGCCAAAGAGAAATTATCAACAACACAACTAACGGTAAACGAAATCGCTTATGAACTGGGGTTTGAGCATGCCCAAAGTTTCAGCAAACTTTTCAAGAAGAAAACTGCTCAAACACCACTGGAATTTAGGGGCATGTTTAATTGAATGAATTTGACGGGACATTTGTATGCACATTAATCCACGTTGGATCGCATTATCTTCCGTTCGGCGGAGTAAAGTCTTAATAAAATTCGAATAATCTGTTTCGCTCTGATGTAAATTCCAGCCCAAGGTTACCTAAGGCTTTGCATAAGGTAACCGATCTATCCGGCTTGTGGTATGATAACTATCAAGACCGCTGGTGGTAACTGTCCCGGCTTCTTCGATATCAATATAGCCATCCTCTTTTAAACAGTTGTCCGGTACCAAAACTGCCTTGATCTGACCAATGACCATTGTGGTGCCATTCAGCTCAATGGCTGTTTTCTGAACAAAGTTGCAGGCAAATTTTATCTTACTTTCTTGGACAAAAGGCGCCGGAATATTTTCCAGATATTCAGGGGTAAGTCCAACCTGATCAAATTCGCTAACACCTTTTGGGTATTTGGCACTGCATTGATGCGCCTGATGTACAAATGCGGGGGAAACATGATTAATCGTATACCATTTCTGCGCTAGGATATTTTCCAGTGTGCTACTAAAATCTGTTGCCGGCCGGATTATGATACCGCAGAGTGCCGGATCTGCGCCTAGGTGGAACAAACTGCTGAAAGTGGCCAGATTTTCACTGCCGTCCCTGTTTTTTGTACCGATCAATACCAGACTTTTAAAGCCGCCCAGCGAGTTGATAAAATTAGCTCTGTATCTTCTTTCAAATGCCACAATGGCCTGTTCATTATAAATCATAGTGTATGAATACTTTTTTACGTGTTAGCGATCCTGTTGATCATGCCCTTAAATATGAAGCCGTGAAAAGGCCATACGGCATACCAATAGAGCCTTCCGGCGATGCCTAGCGGTCTGAAGGTCGCGGTCTGGACCAAGATATTATTTTCGATTTTAAATTCTAGCCATGCTTCTCCGGGGAGTTTCATTTCCGCATAGAGCAGCAGCCGTTTCGTTTTTCGATCTGCGATCAGCACGCGCCAAAAATCAAGTGCATCGCCGGCTGCAAGGTCACTTTTATTTTTGCGTCCCCGACGCATGCCTACGCCGCCGACCAGTTGATCCATGAAGCCCCGGATTTTCCAGAGCCAGTTGCCATAATACCAGCCCGAATTGCCGCCAATGGACCAGATTTTGGTCAATGACGCTTCACTGTCAGGAAGTGGGGCTGTACGAATATCCTTAAAGCAGCCATAGCTGGGCACTTCCAGCAGCCGGGTAAGCCCGCCCGATAAAATTTTACTGGTCTGTGCGTCTTTCCAGCTGGACACCACGTTGTCGCTTTCAATTTTTTGAAAAGCTAAGCGGATGGATGCACGGTAGCTGATCAGCTGGATGCCGAGATCTTCGGCCAGATGATTTGGTTGACAGACCACTTCCACTTTCATGCTGTCGACCAGGTTTTTAGCCAGGTTATAGGACGTCGAAGTCACAAAATAGAGCCAGTAGGAGGAGAGCCGCGGCGTCATGAGCGGGATCACAATGATATGCCGGCTGAGTTTCCGCTCCGCAGCATATTGCAGCAGCATTTCTTTATAGCTGAGGATGTCGGGACCGCCGATGTCATAGCTTTTGTTAAAAGTCTGCGGTCTGGCGATGACCCCGATCATAAATTCGATCACATTGCGTATGGCGATGGGCTGACATTTTGTTTTCAGCCATCTGGGGGTAATCATTAGGGGAAGTTTTTCCACAAGGTCGCGGATGATCTCGAAAGATGCGCTCCCCGAGCCAACGATGATACCGGCGCGCAGTGTGGTGATCGGAATGCGCCCGCTTGCTAGGATGTTTTCAACGTTCCTTCTTGAGTCGAGATGCTTCGATAAGTGATCCGAATTAACTATTCCGCTCAGATAAATGATCTGCTGCGCGTTGGTTTTTTCAATAAAGTTCCGGAAGTTGGTCGCACATTGGGCTTCCATCTGCTGGAAATCACCGGATTGCGTAGCCATTGAATGGATCAGGAAATAAGCGATATCAATTTCAGCCGGGATATTTTTCAGGGTCTCCTGATCCAAGAAGTCAACTTCGACAACTTCAACAGCTGCCGGGATGGCCGAGGTGTCAAAACGATTCTTATCTCGTACACAGCAGATCACTTCATGTCCCTGCTCCAGCAGCACTGGCAGAAGACGTTTTCCGATATACCCGGTAACACCGGTCAAGAGAATTTTCATAGCCTGATTTGTTAAGTGCAGCTGTTCATTTTATTATATACAAATATACCAAAAATGGAGCTAATTTGTTTTTATTTGGTATATTATTATTCTATTATCTTCGTCTTATCTTGTCTATTATCGTGTAGGCGGCCCTGTTGTTCTTTGACTTGATGTCGTCTTTCTATTATCGTGTGAACGCCCCTGTTGCTCTTTGACTTCATCAGAGAGAGCAAATTAATGACCTAAACGGAGGGGCTGAAAGGAAATAAAAAAAGGCGCACGGGAGGGTGCGCCTTACAGTTTATGAATGCAGTTTTGATAAGCTCTTTTGGTGGAAGCCCTTAACTTCTGATTTCCCGCCGCATAAAAATGTAATAAGACCAGGCAAAACAGATCATCATGGCTGCGCTGAGTCCACTGATCTGGGGCCATACCATGAGAAAACTTTCCCGAAAGGAGAGTGGCGAAGGGATGGCACCGACCATCTGTTCCATCGAAATGGGACCCAGGCTGCGTACCGAAGGCATCAATAGGGTGGTGGTTGCATCAGTGTAGAGCTGGCTCGGTGATAAGCGAAGTAAATTTAAGATGAGTTCGTTATAGCCAATATATTCCTGCTCAGAAATATAATTGGGATTGGGCAAAAAGGGACGTATTGCCAGGTTGACCAGGATAGGGAAAAATACCGTAAAAAACAACCAGATGCCGATTGCGGTAAGTGCTGAGGTGGCCGGCTGGCGAAAGCGGATCGACAACAGGATGGAAAGGCTCAGCCAGAAGGCAACATACAGCACACTGATCAGGGTGAAACCCAAAATACGTACCAATTCCTGCGGTTCTATCCGTACACCAGTGCCCAGGAGACCGCCACCGATCATCAGCATAACCAGCGCAACAAATAATGTACCCACCACGGCCAGCGGCGCCAGAAATTTGGCGAACAGGAGATTGTCACGGTAAATTGGCTGCGCCAGCAAACGGGTGAGTGTTCCTTGGTTATATTCCGCATTGACGGCATCGAAACCCAAGGCTATGCCCAACAAGGGTGCTAAAAAGTTTAAAAAAACATGAAACGGCGGAATAGAATTATCCGTTATGGTCAGTAGCTTTAAATATAAAAATGACTGATCGGGATCGCGCATATTGCTGACAGCATCTTTGAGCCCCATGGATGATACGTAGAGGGAGGCGCCGAAGGTCAGCACGATGAGTAGGATCAGTATAATAAAGCGCCAGCTCCGGATATGTGACGCAATTTCTTTGCGGACCAGCACCTGCATCGGTATGACTGGCCGCTTATTGATATCTTTTGAAGAAACCGTTGGATTTTTCATAGACAGTATCTGTTGTTATGCTATTCTCAAAATAGGTGTTATAAATATCATCGAGCTGATAGTCGTTGCGGTTCACCGATACAATATCGGCGCCATTGTTTACCAGCAGGCGCACGGCCATTGCTGTTGTATCGCTGTCGGTCATTAGCTCGATCGTAGATCCGTTGATCGTAAGATCACGGAGTCCGGGTAGATCCTTTAATACTTCTTCAAAGCGTTTTTGATTGCCCTGGGCATGCTCAAGGGTAATGACTGTGCTGATGCCTTTCTGCTGCTGTAAATTTTGGGATAGGCTTTCGATAGATCCCTCGACCAGCAGCTTTCCGCCAACAAAAATACCCACCCGATCGCATACGCGCTGCACCTGGTGAAGGTGATGTGAAGAAAGCAGTACAGTTAGGTTGTGTTCTCTGCTGAGCTGTTTGATGAGTTCGAGGAATTCGTCAACACCTTTGGGATCAATACCCAGTGTTGGCTCATCGAGGATGGCAACCTCGGGAGCCTTGATCAGCACTTCAGCCAAACCTAGCCGTTGTTTCATCCCACGGGAAAACGCAGCGGTTTTTTTATGCATTTCCCGTTCGAGTCCAACGACATGTAACATGTCTTTTGCAGCCGCTTGGGCATGGGATTCTGTAAGTCCATTTAACCGGGCAATAAAGCTTAGGTTTTCCAGCGCGGTCATATCCGGGTAGAAGCCCACATTGTCAGGCAGGTAGCCGACTTTGCGTTTCACCGCGATCGGATTGCGCGTGGCATTATGTCCGCAGACATAGGCGGTGCCGGCTGTGGGTTCGGTCAGGCCCAGCATCATGAGAATGCTGGTGGTTTTTCCGGCGCCATTGGGGCCGAGCAGACCAAAGATCTCTCCGGGATAAATGTGCAGGTCCAACTGGTCTACGGCGGTTACTTTGCCATAGCGTTTTGTTAGTCCTGTCAATTGAATGATAGGATCCTTCATCATGATAATCTTTTTGTTGCGCCCTTATCTGCGGCCGTATTTGCGGATGAGAAAATACACCAAACCAATGGCCAAAACGATGACCAGCATGCCGATCCAGCCAGAAAGCAAAGAGGTCTTCACAATCATACGGAATGAAATGTCGGCGCTGCTGTTGGATGATTTGATCTCAAATTTGGAAGCATAGTCACCGGCAATAGTTTTGTCGGGAACTTTTAGGTTGACTTTGACGTCAATAGATTTACCTGCTTCGAGCTGTTTGATGTTCGACGGATCGAAGCTTGCCTCCCATCGGCTGGGTAATTGGGACGTCAGTTCCAAAGCATTGAGTGGCAGGGTGCCCGTGTTTTTGACTTTAAGTAGAATTTCCTTGCTGCTGCCGGATACGACTTCGTCGCTCAGCCGTCCGCTGGGGGTGGTCAATTCAAGGGCATAGGAGCCTTTAACGACTGCTTCGAGATCAAGCTTTAAGGTGTCGGTCGGGGAGATCGCCCGTACCGGAATTTTATATTTATCGGGCTTGGCCGTGATCGGACAGCTGATTTCAATGCTGATTTCCTGGGCTTTATTGGGTTGCATCTGCAGGGAAGTCACCTGCGACCCTTCTACGCGGTAGCTGATCTGCCATCCATCGGGCAGCTGGGCATTCAGGTTGTAGTTAACCAATTGGGCGGATCCATTGGTCAGGGTCGTTGTATAACGAAAAGGTTCGTTGCTGGGGGCTTCAATATTGATGAGCCTCGATTCGAAACCGGATTTAAGGGGCTTTGTGGTTTGCCCCGAAAGATTGAAACTGTTGGCCAGCACTAGAAGTGCGATAAAAAATGGCCTGAAAGAAAAACGTCGGTCTGTGTTTGTAATTAGTAATTCTGTTAACATGATCCAATAACTAAAATTTATATTTAAATAGAATATTAGCTTTTAAAAAATGTTGGTTTGGGCAACAGGTGCCTTTTTGAAAACCGTGCCCAAATTAAAAATCAATTTGATAAAAATCAAGATTGAAATAAAAAAAATAATGTAAAAAAAATGTGTTTAAACGGTCTAAAAGCTGGTAGTTGACGGTAAATGTCGTTGCAGGCTGACATCAGTCAAAGTTGATTGAGCGGAAGGTCTTCTTGATGATCATCTTGGTATTCTCGGCCAATTCATCCAGTGTACAGTGTATGGACCGCAACTGCGTCTTCGGAATTGCGGTGTCGTTCAGCAGAAGATTGATGCGCAGCCGTCTGCTATCGGAGGCTTCGTGCTCACCGAGCAGTTCATCAAATAGTTCATGAATAATCTTTTCACAGCTGTTTTTGTCAAAACTGGCGATCGTGATGTAACGTCCGTGGCAGTACATCTGTATTTCAATATAGTAATTCGACGTTTTCATAGTCCGGGGATTAAAGACTGAAAAATAGGTTAGCCTCCAGGGGAGGCTAACCAGGTTATTGCTGCTAGCTGGATTTTTAGGATATTTCGATCATCTGCGGTTCTTTCTGTTTGGCTTCTTCTTTCTTTGGTATTGTCAATCGGAGCATGCCATTTTCATAGCGTGCCTGGATATTGTCCTGATCGACAACCTCCTTTTGAAGTTCGAAGCTGCGCTGAAAAGATTGGTAGCTAAACTCCCGGCGTGTATAGTTGTCTTTATGTTCCTCGTTTTCTTCCTGCTTAGCCGAAGATATGGTCAGGAGATTGCCGTCGAGTGTGACCTTGAAATCGTCTTTGGCCATACCGGGGGCAGCGACCTCCACTTCGAAAGTGTCTCCGTTTTCCTTAATGTTGACTGCAGGAACAGTGGTACTTGTTGATGAATAGTTTTTGTTGTCCCAGTTTAAAAGCTCACGGTTAAAATTATCAAACATGGGCGAAAAAAGTGAAAAATTGTTCCAGTTTCTTTTTGCAAGTTTCATAGTAACCTCCTTTTAATGAAGTATAACAATAATCTATAATTGCCAGTCGGCCGACTGTATTAAAAATTGCACAAAAAAGATACCGAGTTCAAAAAACTGATTTTTTTTCACGAAAACTGTCAGATTTTACATGAAAAATTGACAGCAATAGTAGAATCTTCGACAGCATAGTGCTAACTTTAATTTTTTTCAAATGATATCCAACTCAACCTTGTCTTTCTCAATCTTGACTTTTAAACTGGATGTGCTGTCGTGTATTTTGCCGGTAAAGGGGCTGATCAATTGACGTAGCGGCAACAAGCCGAGGTGCCTAGCGTTTGATGGAGGCGACATTGACCATTCCTGAACAAGCCAGTCTGGACGCTAAAGCGATTGAAAGACCAACCGGACCAAGTTAATGACCGTGGCCTGGTATGTGAGGGGGTATGGCTGCCGTTAAGACATTTTTAGGCCAATTGCTGTCGGAAATGCTTGAAAATACAACGAATTGTAAATGAATGCTGTCGGATATTAGATGGAAGAATATAGCCGCTATAAAATCAGTAAATTCGAGGAAAATTGAACGATCGTTATCGCTCAATGACATCTTAAAAACAATCATAATGAGAAAATATTTGTGTATAATACTTCTTTTTATAGCCGCAGCAGGTAGTCTGCGTGCCCAGACGGTGACAACTAAATTGGTTCCGCTCCGTTTAGCGGCAAGCTTCGAACGTGTAAAAGAATCCCTTCCAAATATGGCCGGCCAGTTTGTGGACAGCAAAATGAAAATCACAGCCCTGGAAAGTACAGATTCCACGGCCAGCTTTGAAATTGAGGAGCAGGGAATAAGTATTGAGACGGTTGTGGATAACGAAAAAGACTATAATAAACTGGTCGCGGCAGCAGCGAAAGATGTTTCCAAACCAAGTATTCATCTGCTGTATACGTATACCCTAAAGAATAAAAAATTGAAAGTGCCGCCGCCGAGAAAAATCTTTTTCGCTCCGGAGTACGGGGTACTCTGGACCTTGATCGTAAAAAAAGTGGCCGAAAAGGAAACCGAAATTGCCCTGCACTACAAATCGCTATCGCCTGCATTCGCCGAGAAAATCGAAAGCGAATTTGAAA
The DNA here is from genome assembly GCF_002494055.1 of Sphingobacterium sp. UBA7038. Lineage (NCBI taxonomy): Bacteria > Pseudomonadati > Bacteroidota > Sphingobacteriia > Sphingobacteriales > Sphingobacteriaceae > Sphingobacterium > Sphingobacterium sp. UBA7038. The sequence continues at coordinate 160,403 of NZ_DLAV01000022.1, read as the reverse complement.
CCGATTCCTATTACAACCACAAAATTGTAAAAATAGCCGTCAATGATAAGCGCATGCGTCACCTGATCAACGAAGTTTTGATCAATCAGATGCATGTCGACAGGGACTATCCCGCGCCAACGTATCCCGCGCGCAATTAATGATCGCTGGGCCGCTTATCGTTCATGTCGGTTTATTGCTCTTTATTGTGCCAAGCTTGCTGTAATTTTTGGCTTTCGCCAGCAAGGAATACCGGGCATAAAAGTCCTGATGCAGAATTTATTTACTAATTTTATTAGTATATTAATCGTTTTTAGTATATTTGTTTGGTTAATGGGCGATACCCAGCGATGCGACACTCAAGCACAGGAAATGGCAGGTGTACGTATGAAAGGATTGGGAGACGATTAAAACAGATAAAATGCACGTAAAGTTTATTCAGCTGATCAAACAACACAGCCAGCTATCGGAATCCGAGATTGAGCTGCTCAAAACGTATATGGAGCCTGTGCGCTATGCTAAGCATCAGCTCATTGAAGAGGAGGGAAAGGTACCGGCTTACCTCTATTTTGTGGTGTCGGGCTTTGTTCGTCTGTTCCATTACAATGATAAAGGCGATGAACTGACGACACATATCAACTGCCCGCCGGGATTTATCTGCTCTTACCAAAATTTCAGCAACCAGACCTGCACCGAAGAAAATCTGGAAAGTATCACCGACTGCGAACTGCTACGCATCAGTAAGGCAAACCTCGATCTGCTTATGGTGCAATCGCCTGATTTTAAAGATTTTAGCATGTATGTGTTTCAGCAAGCTTTGAGTTACAATGAGAAGAGATCGAAAGAGCTAGCCACGCTTACGGCTGAAAAACGTTATCTCAAACTCATGGCCGAGCAGCCGGAGTTGCTGCACAATGTACCCATGCAATATATCGCATCTTTCCTCGGTATGAACCCCAAAAGTTTGAGCCGAATCCGCAAACAGATCATTAGGTAACATTTGTGAACTGGTTTTGAATGGCCAAAGCAGAACTTTGTGCTATCATTTAAAATCAAACACATGACAACAAAAACACTGGTATTGGTGTCGGGTGCAAATGGGCACCTGGGAAATAACCTGGTCAGACTGCTGCTCACAAAGGGTTTTCAGGTACGCGCTTCTGTGCGAAATCTCGATTACAACGCTGCATTGAAAAACTTGCCTTGCGAACTCGTATCGGCAGATATCACCGATAAGGCCTCTTTTGTCAGGGCGCTCCAGGGCGTGGATACGTTCTATGCCGTGGGGGCGGCTTTTAAGCTATGGGCCCGCGATCCGCAAAAGGAAATCTACGACGTGAATATGCAGGGTACCCGCAATACCATCGAAGCCGCCGCAGAGGCAGGCGTCAAAAAAATCATCTATGTAAGCTCTATTGCTGCACTGGATTACACGCATACGCCCACAAAGGAGAGCAACGGTTACAACCCCGACCGGCGGGATGCCTACTACAATTCCAAAAACGATGGGGAAAAGCTGGCCTTTAAACTGGCGGTCGAACTGGGCATCGAGCTGGTGTCGGTTATGCCCGGTGCCATGATCGGCAACGAAGCCGCTCTGCCCCTCAATGTATCATACGATGTGCTCCGCCTTATACTGACCAAGCAGATTCCTGTCGATACCGGCATCGCCCTCAACTAGGTGGACGTCAAGGATGTCGCCGAGGGCTGCTACCTCGCGGCCCTCCACGGAAGAGCAGGCGAACGTTATATTTTGGCCAATGAAAAGTGTATGACGATAACTGATACGACCAAATTGGCACAGAAACTATATCCCGAATTAGGGCTCAAGATTCCCGCAGCCGTTCCCAAAATGTTGCTTTACGGAGTCGCAGGACTTATGGAGCTCGCAGGACGGTTGAAAGGTGCGGCGCCAACGATTACCCGCAAAGATATTGCGATGTTTTCGGGGCTGCAGCAGGATTTTGATATCAGCAAAGCACGCACCGAACTTGGTTTTAATCCCAAAAGCAGCGAACAGGCCGTACGTGAGGCATTGGCCTACCTGATGGAACATCGAATGGTTTAAAGGTGGCCGAGACCAAGGACGCTTGATGTACTGGCTTAAACCTTAGTTCACACGCTTTCATCAGGATGCGGTTCGGCATGCGGTATGGTAAACCAAAAATTGCTGCCTTGGCCGGGACTGCTGTCCACACCGATCTCACCACCATGGCGCTTGACAATTTCTGCCGAGATATACAGCCCCAATCCAAGTCCCGAGTACTTCTTGCCATCGGGATAGACCCTGTAATAACGCTCGAAAATCTGCTGCTGTAGCTCCGCTGGAATGCCTTCGCCATAATCCCTTACATTGATCTTAACAGATCGGGGAAGCTGCTCGATGCGCACGTCAATGGTATGCGAAGCCGGTGCATATTTGATGGCATTGTTGATCAGGTTGGAGACCACCTGTTCGATGCGCTGTTCATCAGCATGGAGCCTGGCCTCGATGTCGCCCTCCAGGTTGAGCTGATGCTTGCCGATCATATTGATGTCGCGAAAGCAGGAGCGGATCATTTGGGCTGCTGCAAAAGTTGTGGTATTCAGTTCGAGCTGCCCTAGGCTGATGCGGTGCATATTCAACAGGTCATCTACGAGTGCGGTTATTTTTTTGATGCTGGCGCCCGACATGTCAATAAGTTTGCCGATGGTGGCATCTGCCGATTTGTCTTTCAGCATCTCCAGCATCTGTATCGTCCCCCGAAGGCTGGTAATGGGGGTTTTGAGCTCGTGGCTGGCGATACTCAGAAAATCTTCTTTTTGCGCCTCGTAATTTTTGCGGGTGGTTACATCCACCGTTACCCCGATCAGATCGATTGGGGTGCCTTCGGCATCATAGTGGGTCAGTCCCGAGGAATTGATCCAATGGAGCGAACCATCTGGCCAGCGGGTCATATATTCGGCCTGATAGGTAATCTTTTTGGCAATGGCTTCCTCCACTTTTTGCTGCACCATATCGCGGTGTTCGGGGATAATCGCCTGAATGAAGTCGTCAAATTCAAAGGTCTCATTTGGCGGTAGGCCAAAATGGCCTTTACAGGTAGCTGAAGCCTGATTTTTCCAGTTTTGAATATCCAGGTGATAGGTGCCCAGTTCGCCGGCTTTGAGGGCCATTTCCAGCTCCTGGTTGAGCCCTTCCAGATGGTTGTTCTGCCGGATACGCTCGGTCACCTCGTTGGCGATCACAATAATGGATTCTGTTTTTCCGTCTTCGCCTTTGACCGGTTCGTAAATAAAATCAAAATAATGGGTGCTTACTATTCCATCCTCTTCTAATTCCACTGGAGCCGTATCACCGATATAGGCTTGTCCACTTGTGAACACGTTGTCGAGCAGATCAAAATAAGGCTGGCCTTCGAGCTCCGGCAAGGCTTTTGCCAGTGGCAAGCCTACCACGGCATCGGTTTTACCCCATATATGGAGTACCTTATCGTTGGCGACCTCGATCTTCATTTCGCGGCCCGTTAGAATGGCAAAGGCGATGGGTGCTTTGGTGATAAAGGATTTCAAGCGCTGCTCGTTCTTCTTGAGGTTTTTGTTGAGCAGCAGGGTCACATCGTACGATTTGAAAAGCATGCTATTGGTCTGGGTAAGCTGCGCATTGGCAGTTTCGAGCTCGCTGTTGAGATCAAGCAGCCGCTGCTGCATATTGGCCAGATGGGTATTGACGGCGGCAACCTCTTCGATCTTCGCTAGTGCTGATTGGCGCAAAGCGACCTGATCCATAGCTGTTTGGGCAAAGGAGGCCAGCTTGTCCCGTTCGGCTTCGCTAAACTCGCGCGGCTGATGGTCGGCAATGCTGAATGTGCCGATCAGAAATCCATCGGCTGTCACTAGCGGGGCACCGGCATAGAAGCGAAGAGCATGGCTGTCGATCCAAGTGCGATCGCCTGTCCATGCTTTTTCGTGTAGCAGATCTTCAATCACCATCACCTGCTGATGTTCAATGGCACTGGAAAAAAGGCTATTCGCGCGGTTGATAGGCTCAGCCTGGCCGATGCCCAAGCTGGATTTAATAAAGATATGATCTGCACCGACAAAGGTGAGCAACATTGCTGGCACCTGAAAAACCTGTGCAGCTAGCTGTAGCAGGCCATCAAAAATGCGTTCGGAAGGACTATCAATAATATCGTAGCGCTGTAATGCCGCTAGTCGATCCCTTTCCCTACGGTTTACAGCAGCTTCGTTGAATGCATTTTCTATCATATGGCCCGATCAATCTTTGAAGTAAAGATAACCCAATCTCGGCGAAATTGCTATTGTAATGCAATAATTTTTCCTTATAAAATAAAAAAAAGCTACCGTTTACTTTTCGGTAATCGAACCTGTCCGAAATGATCGTTGCTGTTTTCCTATTGTTCCTGAAAGTGAAAGCCTACACGGATCGCTTTCAGGCCAACGAGGCCCTGCAGATCTTCCACCTCAAACTGTTCGATTTTATCCTGCAATAATCCCTTGTGTTGAAGTAGGTTGATGTAGCCTAGGTACTCTGTCTCTTCATGTATATTGGAGTAAACAATGACCAGTTTGCCTTTTTGGGTAATGCGTTCTGTCGAACCTTTGATCTTGGCTTTGTCGATCCGTTTCTTGGCAATTTCATAGCGCACATTGTAGGAGCCATCAATATCGAACTGCTTCTCGTCCATGCGAAAGCGGATGGAAATGGGCGTGGCGAACACCAATATCAAGGATGTTACCTCGAGCAGGTGGGGCAGTGAGGGTTGCAGCTGCCTAAATTCCTGTTCCATGGCACACATCACCTGCAGTTGCCACAGGCGTAAATTGCGCAGATAATACAGCTCAAAATTCCGGTCCGGAGCAATGGATGCCCCGATATACATATTGTGCTCGATACCATCTGTCTTGTAGCGCTCGTAGTAATGTGGAAAGTACTGTTGGGCTTCCACCTGCTTCTCGTCGAGGACGGCCACCAGCTTTTTGTTGATCAGCGTGATGGAGTTGTCATAATCCTGGCGGGCCTCATAAAAACCGCCGATGGACAGGTTGATTCGCTCAAAATAACGGTCTATGGACTCTGTGGCGAGGCTATTTGTGTTATTCTTTCTGAAATTCTCCAGAATAGGATGGATATCCTGGTTAAAATAATCGAGCATAAGCTGTTCCGTATCCGTCAGCAGCCCATGTTGCAGCGTCGTCAGATTTCGTTCCAAATCGAAAATTTTCTGCTCAAATAGGGGTAATGGCTGCGTCTGGTTGACCGCCGTAAACAGCGCGATAAGCTCCTCGCTCTGATTGATCAGATCTTGCCGGATGGCCTGATTGCGGGACTCGGAGGAGCCCTGTACGTCGATTTGTCCATAGAGCGGATAAACATGGTCAAAGACGATTTCCTGCAGGGCATAGTCTTTGCCGAAGGCGCGGTCGTTGAGGAAATGGATGGCTTCTTCCTGAAACCGCCATTTGACACTCGGGTGGATCGATGTATATTCTTTTTGGATCACCGCTTCAATCTGGTTTTCAGTTTCGGAAAATGCCTTCGAGACTTTATCCTTTATAAAGGGCAAGATGAAGTTGAGCTTGTTGGCATTGACCGAATTGAGTTCGCGTACCCTGGAGGAAGACATTTCCAGTAAACCCAGCACTTTGTCGCCCTCGATCAGGGGAACAAAAATAAAGCTCTTTACATTTTGCTGCTTCAGCTTATTGATAAAAAAGGCCTGTTTTGGATCAGCAATCGGCAGTTTGTCAATATCCGGTACAACAAGGTATTCGTCCTTGCTGAGCATGCGCTCCAGGGTCTCGCTGCAGAGCATGCTTTCACACTCCTCGATGGTCGAATCATAAAGTAGGTGACTGTACAGCTGCTTTTCGACAAGCCGTAAGTTGTACTCGTCCCTGACTTTTTCAAAGGAGGTGAGTCCGATCCGCAGATCATTTATTTTATAAATCGACCTGAAGATGCTTTCTATTTCCGCCATTTGGATCGCACTTTTTTCGCGCAGCAGATTGCTCTTAAAGCTCGATACCGCATTTTCAATGGTGGCATCGAAGAGCGTCATAATGGAAAAGCCCTTCAGGATCCAGCTCTGCTCGGGGAATTTGGACTTCCATAAGGCAATATCTGAAAAGTTGTCGACCAGTTCGGTAATATCTTCTGCCGAAATTTCGATAGCCTGTTCTGTCGGAAGGACATCGATAAAATCGGCATTGAAGAGGACGCGGTAATGATGAATGATATTATTCTTGTCTGGAATATCCAAAAAGAGCGGGGCATCCATAGCATCCACCTTAAAGCCATAATATTGACTGATGATGACGCAGCAATTGAGGATATAATAGGTGTCGGGCGAGATGTCGCGCAGACTAAATTCATAGTGATCGCCGGCGTCCTGTAATATTTTTTCCAGTCTTGCGGTATGGTTGAACGTATAGAGATGGAAGGGAATGGTAATGGCCTTGATCTCATTATGCGTCAGTGAGCTTGGAAACAGATCTGCCAGCAGCACCTTGATGATAGGCTCGTATCGCAGCAGGTCTTCGGCTTTTTCTACGCCCTCGATAAATTCGGGGTATTTGCTGATTTCTTCCAGCAGCGATCGGGCGTAATTAGCCTGAAAGCCAACCGGCGATAGGGCCGCTGCTTCAAAAGAGGGTATAATCTTATGAAAAGCGATCAGGGTTTTAAACGGACTGGAATCAAAGGCGAAATTAAACTGCATAATGGTTGTTCCCGACTAAATTAGATTATTGCTGGAAGATGTACAAAAATATAAAATAATCAGCGAAAAGAAAATCCAAAGCGCAAGGCTAAAAACGTTGTACTTTGGATTTTTCGGATGGGTCCGTCATCGGATGCGATGTAAAGCAAGATAGATGGTAGTTGCCGTTTTCATTATTGCCATACCTAGAATGGTGGCGGATTGCTGATAGGTGGAGTCGGATAAATATGTTGCTTGCATTTGGATTTGTTAAATTAATATCGTAATATTGCGATGTATTAATTGGCAATATGGGAATTACGAAAACAGAAATTTACACCGACGAGCAGAATAAACTGGCTTCATTCCTCAAGGTCTTAGCACATCCGGCACGGATAGCAATTCTTCAGTACATCATAAACCAAAAAGCTTGCATCTGTAATGATTTGGTTGAGGAATTGGGATTGGCACAGGCGACGATATCACAGCACCTGAAAGAGCTTAAAAATATAGGTATCATCCAGGGTACCATAGCGGGAAAATCAGTCTGTTACTGCATTGATGAAAATTTGTGGAAACAAACCCAAGGTGTACTGAATACATTCTTTAACCAGGATGTAAAAGTAAAAGGATGCTGTTAGTGCATTTTTTTGGCAATACGTATCGTAATATTGCGATATATCATTAATAAATAGTGCATTCATTTAAATTGAATTATTATGAGATTATCAGAAATTAAAGAAGTCCTTCCAACCTTAACAAATGTTGAGTTTCAATTGGAAAACGGCAATTTTGTGCCCGAGCATTTCCATGTGACCGAGGTTGGTCAAATCACTAAGAACTTTATCGATTGTGGTGGCGTTGTCCGGAATGAGAGCGTAGTCAACTTTCAATTGTGGAATGCGGACGATTATGAGCACCGCCTCAAACCTGCAAAGCTACTCCATATCATCAAGCTCTCTGAAGAAAAACTAGGACTGGAAGATGCTGACATCGAAGTGGAATACCAAAGCGATACCATCGGTAAGTACGACCTTGATTTTAATGGGAAAACGTTTATACTGAAAAATAAAACGACTGCTTGTCTGGCGCAGGATGCCTGTGGCATACCATCGGAAAAAACGAAGCTGAACCTGGCGCAGCTACCGATAGCGCAACCCTCATGCTGTACACCTGGATCAGGATGTTGTTAAATTGTTGATCATCGCATGATCTACCCTAAATTAGCGGATACCATTGAGCAGCTCAATTGGACGCGATTAGATAACGAAGGTAGCAGCACCGTTTTAAAGTCTTTGATCCTTGCTATTCAGGAGAAGGTTGATCAATCGGAGGCTGTAAACCTCAATTTCATCTGTACCCATAATTCAAGGCGCAGCCACTTGTCCCAGGTTTGGGCGCAGGTGGCAAGTGCATATTTCAATATTCCAAAGGTATATTGTTATTCGGGCGGTACAGAAGAAACGGCCCTATTTCCTAAAGTAGCGGAGACGTTGGCCGGGCAGGGTTTCCATATCTTTACGGTTTCGGAGACCCTTAACCCTGTATATGCTATAAAATATGATGACAATGCGCTTCCCGTAATTGGTTTTTCAAAAAAATACGATAGCCCCTTTAATCCGGTATCGAAGTTTATCGCCATTATGACCTGTTCGCAGGCCGATGGGGGATGCCCGTTTATAGCAGGTGCCGATAGAAGGTTTCCGGTCACTTTTGAGGATCCCAAAATCGCTGATGATACGCCCGACCAGACCAGAATATATGCCGAGCGGAGCCTTGAAATTGCAAGGAGCATGTTTTACGTCTTTTCAAAAATCAAGCGATAGCCATGCAGCCAAAATTAAAATTTCTGGACCGTTACCTGACTTTATGGATATTCCTTGCGATGGCAGTAGGGATAGGTCTAGGGCATTTCTTCCCACAGATTTCTCATCTCACCAATACGCTTTCTATAGGTACGACCAACATTCCCTTGGCAATCGGTTTACTATTGATGATGTATCCGCCGCTTGCAAAGGTGGATTATGCATTATTGCCAAAAGCATTTAAGGATAAAAAAGCGATTGGTATATCCCTATTCTTGAATTGGGTGATCGGAACAACATTGATGTTTGGATTGGCGGTCCTGTTTCTAAGAGATGAACCCGATTATATGGCGGGACTGATACTGATTGGATTGGCAAGATGCATTGCCATGGTCATCGTCTGGAATGATCTGGCAAAAGGAAATAGGGAGTACGCTGCATTATTGGTGGCGTTGAACAGTATTTTTCAGATGATGACCTATAGTTTCCTGGTGTGGCTATTTATCAATGTCTTACCAAGTAAACTTGGTTTGGCCAATTTTAATGTGAGCGTTTCCATGAAGGATGTTACCCAGAGTGTATTGATATACCTTGGAATTCCTTTTTTTGCGGGCTTTTTAAGTCGTTATATTCTTGTAAGATTTAAAGGTATAGCATGGTATAACCACCGGTTCATCGCCAAAATATCGCCTATTACCCTGTATGCTCTACTTTTTACTATTGTACTGATGTTTAGCTTGAAAGGAGATCAAATAGTGGAATTGCCGATGGATGTCATCAAAGTGGCATTACCATTAATTATTTACTTTATACTTATGTTTTTCCTTAGCTTTTTTGTCAATAAATTGATGAATGTTCCCTATGATAAAAATACCGCCATTTCATTTACTGCAACAGGTAATAATTTTGAATTGGCAATTGCTGTTGCGATAGGCGTATTTGGTATACATTCGCCACAGGCTTTTGTTGGCGTAATAGGCCCGCTGGTGGAAGTTCCTGTATTGATATTATTGGTAAAGGCAAGCCTTTGGTTAAAGAAAACATACGACTACTAAAGCTTATGGATAGTAGTTAATCCAATAGATAGATCTTCTTTCCTTTTAAATTGAATCCAAGCTTTTTACCTAACCAATTGATGCTTGTCATGCGCTTTTCCCGGAACATAATAATTGAATCTTTATTTCAATATAAAGATAAATAAAGTTGCTTGACGTTTCATCATTTTAAAACTAGACTGCTTCTATGTATCATGAAATGTATTAATCCACGCCCTTGGTACGCATGGGAATCCTATAGATGGCTGTTGAGGCGGTTATAAATAAGTCGCTGCGATCTTTGCCTCCAAAACAGACATTGGACGTCCATGGTTCATTTACTTCAATATGTCCGATCAGCAGGCCTGTAGGACTATAGATAAAAACGCCTTTGCCTGTGAGGTAAATATTTCCTTGGTGATCCAAAGTCATCCCGTCAGATCCCTGATCGATAAGCGCCGTCTGCCTGCTGAGCTTACCGTCAGACTCTATGCTGTATCTGTACGTTTTATTCCGTTCGATATCGGCCACATACAGGTATCTTCCATCGGCCGAGCCTACAATGCCGTTCGGTTTGGTGACATCGTCAGCTACTACAACGGGTTTTTTCCCTTTTCCTGGTGGAAGGTAGTAGACTTTCTGCCCTGCGATCTCTGGCTTTGTCCTTGTCCAATAATCGCGCAGATAAAAGGGGTCTGTAAAGTAGATGCCGCCTTTCTTGTCTGCCCAAAGGTCATTTGGACCATTCAGTTTTTTCCCATCAACTGCTGAGAGCAGCACGGTAACCTCTCCATCTTTGCTGATTGACCAGATTTCGTTCTTTTCGTCGGCACAGGCGAGGAGCTGACCCTGATGGTTAAAGTACAAGCCATTGGCGCGGCCTGCAGCATCTTTAAAAAGCGTAAGTTGCCCTTTAGTGCTATATTTCCAGATTTTGTTATTGGGCTGGTCGGTGAAATAGATGTCCCCCGACTTATCCACTGCCGGTCCCTCGGTAAAGGCAAACTGCCGGGCTATTAATGTTAGGCTGTCCTGATGAAACAATTGCGCACTGAGGTCTAAACCCATTACGGAGAAGAGCACGCACAGTAGGAGTGTCGGCCAATGCCGGCGAGAATGAGCTGAATGGAACATATCATCTAATTTATCAATTTTCGGACAAAAAATAGTCTTCTCGGACGCATTAAGTTCGGATAAGTCTTTGGAGGCAAGGGGCTAAAACAAGAAAAGCCCATCGTTAGATGAGCTTTCTTGTACCTAGGGCGGGAATCGAACCCGCACTCCCTTAACGGGAACAGGATTTTAAGTCCTGCGTGTCTACCAGTTCCACCACCTAGGCAGGTGAGCGAAAAACGAGATTCGAACTCGCGACCCCAACCTTGGCAAGGTTGTGCTCTACCAGCTGAGCTATTTTCGCATTGGAATTATTATTCTTTCAATCTGTCAGAACCTTGCGTTCTTCCCTTTTGGTGGTGCCAGCTGGATTCGAACCAGCGACACAAGGATTTTCAGTCCTTTGCTCTACCAACTGAGCTATGGCACCTTTTCAATTTAGCTGTCTGCCTTATTGATGATGCAAATATAGACGGATTATTTGAATTACGAAAGCTAAAAGCGCTTTTTTTTGCGTTTAAACGCCAACCTGCTGATTTTTAAGGAAAAAAAATAAGGGGCTATTCGTGTAGAATAGCCCCTCTATAGGATATTGGTCGAGTTGATTAAGACAATTTACCAACTTCTAATACCAAGTCAACGATTTTGTTTGAATATCCCCATTCGTTGTCATACCAAGAGACAACTTTAACGAAGTTATCATTCAATGAAATTCCTGCTTTTGCATCGAAGATTGATGTACGTGCATCACCTAAGAAATCTGAAGAAACAACTTCGTCTTCAGTATAACCTAAGATACCTTTCAATTCGCCTTCAGAAGCTTCTTTCATTGCAGTTTTGATTTCTTCGTATGAAGCACCTTTGTTCAAACGTACTGTTAAGTCAACAACTGAAACGTCTGCTGTAGGAACGCGTAATGACATACCGGTCAATTTACCTTTCAATTCTGGAAGAACCAAACCTACTGCTTTAGCAGCACCTGTAGATGAAGGGATGATGTTTTGGTATGCACCACGACCACCTCTCCAGTCTTTTACAGAAGGACCGTCTACAGTTTTTTGTGTTGCTGTAACCGCGTGTACTGTTGTCATCAAACCTTCAACGATACCAAATTTATCGTTTAATACTTTAGCGATAGGCGCTAAACAGTTTGTTGTACATGAAGCGTTTGAAACGATGTGTTGATCGGCTTTCAATTCTTTGTGGTTTACACCCATGACGAAAGTAGGGGTGTCGTCTTTCGCTGGAGCAGACATCACCACTTTTTTAGCACCTGCATCGATGTGTTTTTGAGCCAACTCTTGCGTCAAGAAGAAACCTGTAGATTCGATGATTACTTCAGCACCTACTTCATTCCATTTTAAGTTTGCCGGATCTTTCTCAGCTGTAACACGGATAGTTTTTCCGTTAACAACCAAGTTACCGTCTTTTACTTCTACAGAACCGTCAAATTTGCCATGTGTTGAATCATATTTCAACATATAAGCCATATAATCTGGTTCAACTAAGTCATTGATACCAACAATTTCAATTTCTGGACGATTGATAGCCGCTCTAAATGCTAAACGACCAATACGTCCAAATCCGTTAATTCCAATTTTCATATTCTTAATTTTTATTGATATAATATTTAATTAAATTATGTATCGGTTCTTTTACAACATTACCAATACTGATATTAAATTCGTCTGTGGCAACTTCCCGAAGCAAGTGCTCATAATTAAACGCTACTGAACCCGTAAAGTTTACGTCACTGTCCGGATATTCTTTCATTAAGGGCTTGATGTAGGTTTTTATAAACGTACGAAGCCCATTTTTAACCAATTGACTAATGAATAGATGATCTTTATTTTCGAGGACAAAGTCTGTAAATGAATTCAGAAAATTTGTCGGTTGTGGGGAAATATACACCCTTTCCAAAATGGTTTTCTTATCGATGTTAAATTCTCTTTCCAGTTTGTCCCGCAGATCAACAGGTAAGGTATCCGTCATGTAATGTTTGAGCAGCTGCTGGCTATTCCAGTTTGTCGCCCCCTCATCGGCCAGAATATAACCTAGACCATAATTGTTGTCAATGATTTTTTTCCCTGTATAGTAAGCTGCATTTGATCCACTGCCAATGATGCCAATAATTCCTCTTTCGTCGCCGAAAGTGGAAATTGCCGAAGCAATGACATCATGATCAACCCGTACGCGCGCATTGACGAAAAAACGTTCGAGGACGTTTTTTATTTTATCTTTACGTTCCTTCGAGGAAGATCCCGCTCCGAAAAAATAGATCCGTCTGATTTTTTCGGCATTGTTGATCAAATTGGTGTTTTTATGCAAATGCTGTAGTATGGAGCGCTCATCCTGAAGATAAGGATTGATCCCGTTCATGCGGAACCCCGTAGTGATCCGCCCCTTGTCGGCCAACCGCCAGTCTGAAAATCGAGATCCACTATATACTACTGCTATCATGTCTGTTCAAATTACGATTATAAAATCTCAGCCATTTCCAATAAATCAGGGCTAAGTTTAATTTCCTTATTGCTGATTGCTTCTTCAATTGGAGTTGTCTTGATTTCATTACCACGAAGCCCAACAGTAACTCGTGTGTTTCCGGCCAATAATTCATTGACCGCAGCAAAGCCCAATCTACTCGCAAGCACGCGGTCGAAACTCGTCGGAGAACCACCCCGTTGCAAATGCCCTAATATACTAACTTTCGTGTCGTAATGATCAAACTTTTCTTTTACTTTTTTTGCGACATAATAAGCACCACCATTTTGGTCGCCCTCTGCAACAATAACTATAGATGACGATTTCTTCTTAATGGCACCGTCTTCTAAATGACGGATTAGATCGTCAATGGCCGTTTCTTTCTCTGGAAGTAAAATGGCTTCGGCTCCGCCAGCAATACCGGCATTTAAGGCGATACAGCCTGAATCACGGCCCATCACTTCAACAAAGAAAAGACGTTCATGTGACGCCGCAGTATCTCTGATTTTATCAATCGCTTCGATGACAGTATTGTTGGCTGTATCGTAGCCGATAGTATAATCAGAACCGTAAAGGTCGTTGTCTATCGTACCCGGAATACCTATAATAGGTATTTCAAATTCTTTGGAGAAGAAGTTAGCACCTGTAAAGGTACCGTCACCACCAATGACCACCAAGGCATCTACACCGGCAGCGATCAGATTGTCATAGCCTTTTCGACGGCCTTCAGGCGTCTTAAACTCCATGCAACGCGCGGTTTTTAATATTGTACCACCACGTTGTATAATATTGCTGACCGAACGCGTATCCATTTCAATGAAATTTGCGTCGATCAAACCTTGGTATCCTTGATAAATACCCGTTACTTGCAATCCTTTATGTAATGCTGTTCGAACGACAGCACGAATACAGGCATTCATGCCAGGAGCATCACCTCCCGACGTCAATACACCTATTTTTTTAATTTCTTTTATCACACGCTATATTTTAGGTTTTACGAATATAAGATTTTTATAGTGTATATTCTACACTTTGAATAAATTTTTCAATATTTTTTTGCGCATCACGTTTAGGAAGCGTATAATTGTTACAGATAACCCGATGATTAGTAACCGCTAAATTTAGCTCAGTATATTGCACATAAATAAATTTAGAAGTTTTGTATAGTAATTTTACCGTTGACTGTGTCATATTAGGCTTTCACGAAGGAGAATTAAAAGTTCTTTTGGCCGAAAGAAATGAATATCCTTTTAAGGATTGGTGGGCATTGCCAGGTTTTTTCGTGGATAATGACGAAGAGATGGAAGATGCCGTAAAACGAATTTTGTATGAGAATACAGGTTTGAAAGATGTATTTATGGATCAGCTGCATTCCTTTGCCGGATTAAAACGGCATCCAAAGGGACGTATTCTGACGGTGGCGTATTACGCCCTCGTGCAGCTGGATAATACCAAATTGAAAACCAAACCTGTTACAAACTATATGAAGCAGGCAAAATGGTTCCCCGTTCGGAATGTACCTGAACTGGCCTTTGACCATAAGCAGATTTTGGACCTCTGTCTGGAGCGGTTGCAGCGCCGCCTCGCCTATAAGCCGATTGCTTTCGAGCTGCTGCCTGAAAAATTTACACTCACCCAGCTACAGCTGGTGTATGAGGGAATTTTGAATAAACCACTCGATAAACGCAATTTTAGAAAGAAAATGCAGAATTATGGCTTTCTAAAAGAGCTCGACGAAGTGCAGACTGGAGTAGCCTATCGTGCAGCAAGGCTCTATAAATTGGATAAACGAAAGTTTTTAAAACATTTTCAGAACACGGTCGCATTCTAATAGATCTGTTCGTATAATAAAAGGCAAACTTTCGAGTTTGCCTTTTTTTTTGAAAGTGTCTGATCTTATTGGCCAGAAAGAACCTTCAGTTTGCTTTCATTGCTGCTGGTGTCTGCGAAGTCATGAAGGTTTTGTTGTCAGGTTAATATCAAAATTATTACAATTTCAAAATTTATTTTGTCCAACATGTTACTTTTTATATTTTTGAACAATTTTTGATAAAAGTCAGAAAGTAGAAAGGAGTTTTTTGAAGAATGGAAGATAGAAAAGATCAAATCATTCATGCGGCGATAAGACGCTTTATGAATTACGGTTTTAGTAAGACTACGATGAATGAAATTGCGGAGGATATAAAAATTACCAAAGCGAATTTGTATTACTATTATTCGGAAAAGAATGCACTTATAAGGGATGTGATTGTGCGTTTGACGGATGAATATAGGGAAGAGGAGGAGAAGATGGTGGCTGTGCATGTGGGCACCACCTACGAGCTGATCATTAAAATTTTGGAACTGCGCGATGCATTTGTCCGGAAATACTATATGTTGCACATGAATGAAAATCTGGAATGGATCAAGGGACTTTCCATGCAGGATTTTTTCCAGTGCCTACACGACCGTGATGTGAAAGCCTTGTTTGAGATCCTTGAGATCGGTGCCGAAAAAGGTGAAATCGATGGGGAGCATCTCTATGAAACGGCCGAAATCTATGTGGAATTGATGAAGAGTTTATCCCTGATGTGCAATATCTCCGATATCATTTCAGGAATTCCAAATCAGGATCGTTTTGATGAAGTGCTGCAAAAGCAAAAGCTGGCTACCAAGCTTTTTTTTAATGGTATAAATAAAAAGTAGATATAAAATTAGGATAAATAAATTAGGAATGAAAACAATCAGAATACTAGCCAGCCTTTTATTAGGTACGATGGTTTTCCAGAGTCATGCACAGCAACAATTGAGCTTAAGTGATGCGATTAAATTTGCTTTGCAGAACAAGGCTGATGCGAAAAAGGCAGGTCTCGATGTTGCGAATGCGGAGAGTAAAATCGCTGAGGTCCGATCTAGTGCTTTACCACAGGTAAATTTGACTAGCTCGTTGAATTTGAATCCCAAAATTCAACAGAACGCTATTACAATGATTGATGGAAAAACGGGCGAATCTACAACCATGTTTATCGAATTTGGTCAAAAATGGCAATCGACGAATGCGGTTAGTTTGACCCAGCAATTGTTCAATCAAACGGTATTTACAGGACTAAAAGCAGCAAAGACCACACGCGAGTTTTACGTAATTAATAAAACATTGACCGACGAGCAATTGATCGAAAAGGTGGCCAATAGTTATTATGATGTTTATCAATCAAAGTTACAATTGAAGACCATTGAAAATAACCTGGAAAGTACAACCAAGACTAGGGATGTGATCGAGGGATTGTTTAAAAATGGATTAGCGAAAAAAATTGATCTTGATCGCACGAACGTAGCGGTCACAAATTTGAAAGCTTCTCGTCAACAGGTTATTAATGCTGTTGAGTTAAAGGAGAATGCGCTTAAATTTGTTATTGGTATGCAGATGTCCGAACAAATTGCAATGCCGACCTCAACTTTCGAAACTGTAGCGTTAAATGCTGTATACGAGCCTATTGATATTACAAATAGAACCGAAATTCAGGTACTCAGTAAACAGAACGAATTGTTGGAACTGAACAAAAAAGCAGAGGTGTCGAAATATTATCCAACATTGTCTTTTACGGCAAATTACGGTTATATGGGAATGGGACCGGTTTTTCCTATTTTTAGTAAAAATGAAGGTGTAAAATGGAATAGCTATAATGGTGTAGGTCTAAATCTATCTATTCCAATTTTCAATGGTTTCCTCACACGCTCTAAAGTTCGCCAAGCACAGATTGATATCGATAAGTTGCAGGTGGATATCGCGGATACAAAATTAGCCTTGAATCTGGCAGCAGAAAACTCCAAGGTTCAGATTAAAAATTCTTTGTTAACGATTGAGTCAAACCGTAAGAACGTGGATTTGGCAAAATCAGTGCTGGAAGATACTAACAACAATTACAAAAATGGTCTGGCAACATTGACCGATCTTTTGGATGCGGAAAATGCCTATGCAGATGCCCAGAATAATTTAAATACCTCTTTGCTCGATTATAAAATTGCTGAAGTGCAGCTGATCAAAGCGAATGGAAATCTTAAATCACTAATTAAAGAATAATTGACTAATACAATATGAAACGCGGAATTATTACCTTACTTATTATTGCTGCTGGTCTAGCAGGAATATTTTTTGTGTTAAATAAAAATAAAAAGAAAAATGAGGCCGAAACTGCAGAGGTAGCAAAGAAAAATGTGGCTATTGCAGTGCGTATCGATACGGCAAAAGTATCTTCCATGGACTTACGTTATACGGCTAACGGAACATTTTCTCCGAAACAAGAAGTAACTGTTTCGGCTGAGACTGCAGGTAGAGTGGTGAAAGTATTGGTTGATGAAGGTTCTCATGTAAGCGCCGGTCAGACTTTGGCGATCATCGAGGGCGATAAACTGAATGTGAACGTAGCGAATGCGCAGGCTGCATTTACCAATGCGCAGGCCGATCTGCATCGCTTTGAAAGTGCCTTCTCTACAGGTGGTGTAACCAAACAACAGTTAGACCAGGTGAAATTGCAATTTGAAAACGCGAAAAATAACTTAAAAGCGTCTAAATTGAATGCTGGCGATGTAACCATTAAAACGTCGGTATCGGGTATCGTCAATGCACGTAAAATCGAACCGGGCACTTACCTAAATGTGGGCGCTGCAGCCTTCGATATTGTCAATGTCGCCACCTTGAAATTGCGTGTCAATGTAGACGAAAAGAATGTGACTACCTTAAGGATCGGTCAATCTGTTGATGTGACAGCGAGTGTATATGCAGACCAACGCTTTATAGGTAAAGTAACTTTTATTGCGCCTAAATCGGATGGTAGCTTAAACTTCCCGGTGGAAATCGAGGTAAATAATGCATCGAACCAATTGCGTGCTGGTATGTACGGTACAGCCATTTTCGGTGAAGGTGTTGCCAGCAATACGTTGATCGTACCTCGTAATGCCTTTGTGGGTAGTGTGAGCGACAACAAGATCTTTGTGCTGAAAAACGGTAAAGCCATCGAAACAAACGTCAAATCAGGTAGAAACTTTGGTGATTACATCGAGATCTTAGGTGGTTTGCAAAATGGGGATCAAGTGATTGTTTCGGGTCAGATCAATCTATTTGACCAAAGCCCTGTAGAGATTATTAAATAGAGCATACTGTAATCGGTAGCAGATGGAACCTCGGTTGCATAGCTATTAAAAATAAATTATTCGAATGAAAATTACCGAAATATCGATAAAACGCCCCAGTATAATTATCGTATTATTTATAATACTGACATTAGGCGGGTTGTTTTCTTATACGCGATTGGGCTATGAATTGGTCCCTAAATTTGAAATTAACGTCATTACGGTACAGACGGTCTATCCGGGAGCTTCACCTGCAGAGGTGGAGAGTTCGGTGACCAAAAAAATAGAGGATGCCATTTCATCCTTGGAAAGTATCAAAAAGGTGGAGTCGACTTCCCTTGAAGGGGTATCGATTGTCATGATTACCCTCAACAACGGTGCGGATGTCAACTTCCTGCTTACGGATGCTCAACGGAAAATCAATGCCGTGATCAACGATCTGCCGGATGATGTAAAGACACCTTCACTCTCCAAATTCTCCCTGGATGATGTGGCCATCATGAGTTTGGCCGTCACGTCCAACTTATCGGAAAAAGAACTCTACGATCTTTTGGACAATAAAATCCAGCCGGTCTTTGCGCGGATCAATGGTGTTGCCAAAGTGGACCTGATCGGAGGTGAGGAACGTGAAATCCAGATCTCTGTAGACCCGAAGAAAATTGAAGGTTATGGACTGACAATTTCGCAGGTACAGCAAATTGTAGCATCATCCAATCTCGATTTCCCGACAGGTAACGTCAGTACTCGTGATAACCGGACAACCATCCGTCTTTCGGGTAAAGTAACTTCAATCGAGGAGCTGCGTAACCTCCCGATCACAACGCCGGCAGGGGTGCAGATTTATCTGCGCGATATCGCCGATGTGCGGGATGGTATTAAAGAGATTGAAAAAGTAGCCCGCCTGGACCGTCAGAATACAATCTTATTGCAGGTCTTTAAACAGTCTGATGCAAATGCGGTAGCGGTGTCCGAAGCGGTCAAGAAAACCATTGCGGTACACGATAAAGACGGAAAAGTAATTTCTGGTGTAGAGAAGGATTATGCTGCACAGAATATTAAAATTCTGGTTGCCAATGACTCTTCAGAATTTACCTTGAATGCAGCCGATAACGTGATCCATGACTTAATGATTGCCATTGCATTGGTGGGCTTTATCATGTTGTTCTTCTTACAAAGTTTACGTAATGCGGCGATTACCATGGTGGCGATTCCATTATCTTTGATCGCTACCTTTATTGGCTTGCTTTTGATGGGCTATACCTTAAACTTGATGTCTTTACTCGGTTTATCCCTGGTAGTAGGTATTCTTGTGGATGACGCGATCGTTGTTATCGAGAATATTCACCGCCACATGGAGATGGGTAAAAACAAGGTGCGTGCGGCCTATGATGGTGCTTCGGAAATCGGATTTACCGTAACGGCGATCACCTTGGTTATCGTGGTAGTGTTCCTGCCGATCGCGATGTCTACGGGTTTGGTGGCCAATATCCTGGCACAATTCTGTGTGACGGTAATCATCTCGACTTTATTATCCTTATTGGTGTCATTTACGGTAGTGCCTTGGTTATACTCGCGTTTCGGTAAATTGGAGCACTTAAGCAAAACTTCTTTCTTTGGTCGTATTATTCATGGTTTTGAAAGCGGTTTGAATAGCTTTACACATTGGGTTGCGGGATTGTTGACCTGGGCTTTAAAGAACGTCGGTACGAAATTGGCTACGTTGTTTTTGGCAATCGGTTTACTTGTCGCATCGTTTTTTTTGGTCGGTATGGGGTATATTGGTTCGGACTTCTTCCCGAGTATCGACCGTAAGGAGTTTTTCATCCAGTTAGAACTCGATAAAGATGCTTCCCTGGAGAAGACCAACTTGTTGACGCAAAAAGCGGAGGCTTACATTAAATCGAAACCTGATGTCAAAGAAATTATTACGACAGTGGGGCAGTCTTCGGACGGTATGGCTTCAACAACGGGTTCGCGTTATAAATCGGAGATCCATGTGATCCTCGACAAGGAAAATTTTGAGGGTAACTCACAGGTGTATTCAGCGACGCTGAAGCGTGAACTGGAAAATAAACTGATCGGTGCAAAAATCAAAACCGTCAATGTGGGTATCATGGGAGCGGAGCAGGCACCATTGAAGCTGACCATTATCGGTGCTTCTGTCGAAGATGCACAGGAATTTGCAGAGAAGGCGGCAGATCAATTACGTAAGATTCCTGGGGCTGCGGGTGTCAAATTGACTTCTGAAGCGGGTAACCCTGAGATCAATGTGAAGATCGACCGTGATAAAATGACCTCTTTGGGACTGAATGTCTCTACTGTGGGGATGACAATGCAGACGGCATTTTCAGGAAATACGGATAACAAATACAGAGCGGGTGATAACGAGTACGATATCAATATCCGCTATGCGGAAAATGGTCGAGCCAATATCGACAACGTACGTGATCTGAAATTTATCAATAATCAGGGTGCCTCTATTTCTTTGGATCAATTTGCCAATGTAACTTTTGGTTCGGGACCTACGTTGTTGGAACGTCGCGACAAGTCGCCGGCAGTATCCATTCAGGGACAGGCAATCGGTAGACCAATGGGTACCGTAGCGCAAGAGTGGCAGGCACAGTTTGAAAAACTGCCGCGTAAACCGGGTATCGTCTTTATCTGGGGTGGTAATATGGAAAACCAAACCGAAGGTTTTGGTACTTTGGGTATTGCCTTATTGGCATCTATTATCCTAGTATACTTGGTAATGGTTGCTTTATACGATAGTTTTATCACACCATTTGTGGTCTTGTTCTCGATTCCATTGTCGTTTATCGGAGCCCTATTGTTCTTGGCGCTGGGAAATCAGACCTTGAATATCTTTACGATTTTGGGTATCATCATGTTGATTGGTCTGGTGGCCAAAAATGCGATCATGCTGGTTGACTTTGCCAACCATCGTAAGGAAGCTGGCGATAATACACACGATGCGTTGGTGGCAGCCAATCACGCGCGTCTTCGTCCGATTTTGATGACGACAATTGCCATGGTATTTGGTATGATTCCTATCGCAATCGCTACTGGAGACGGTGCCGATATGAATAGAGGTCTGGCGATCGTTATCATTGGTGGTTTGTTATCTTCTTTATTTTTAACCTTGGTTGTTGTACCGGTGGTGTACTCCATATTTGACAGTCTTCAACGTCGTTTTGGAAAGAAAGAAAAGACAAATTATGAAGCCTTGATGAAGGAAGATTATGACCATGTCGACGTGGCAGAACATTAGAAAATAATACATTTTACAATAGAAAAAGGCGGCTAATAAAACATTAGCCGCCTTTTTTGTGTTAATTTTAGGTTAATCAATCGATTGCGTAAATATTTTTTATTACATTGCGGCGCATTAACAAAATATACACTTAAAATTGAGACATACATGTGTGGAATTGTAGGATACACAGGTTATCGTCAGGCGTATGGTATCGTCATTGACGGATTACAAAAGTTAGAATACCGTGGTTATGACAGTGCTGGAGTGGCATTGCATAAAGGTGAGCAGATCGATGTTTACAAAAAAACAGGTAAAGTCGCAAACTTGGAAGAGTTTGTGTACGGAAAAGATCTACAGTCGACCACAGGGATAGGCCACACCCGTTGGGCTACCCATGGTGAACCTTCTGATCGGAATGCACATCCGCATTATTCCAATAGCGGACGCATCGCGATGATTCATAATGGTATCATTGAAAACTATGCTTCCTTAAAATCAGAATTAATCAATAAAGGTTATACGTTTAAAAGTGATACCGATACAGAGGTTCTGGTCAACTTTATCGAAGAAATCCAATTGCAGAATGAATGCTCGTTAGAAGAAGCGATCCGTATTGCTTTAAAACGGGTCGTCGGGGCCTATGTGATCCTCGTATTGGAAGCTGGTCATCCGGATCGTATTATTGCAGCACGTAAGGGAAGTCCTTTGGTAATTGGTATCGGTAAAAATGAACATTTTTTGGGTTCAGATGCTTCCCCGATGTTAGCGTATACCAAAGAAGTTGTTTACATCAATGACTATGAACTGGCCATTATCACACCGGAGGAGCTGATCCTTAAAAATCTGGGTAATGAGCGCATCACACCTTATGTCCAAAAATTGGATCTGGAACTGTCAGCTATTGAAAAAGGGGGCTTTGATCACTTTATGTTGAAAGAGATCTTTGAGCAACCGCAAACGATCTTTGACTCCATGCGTGGACGTCTTGATCTGCAATCCCATCAGATTACACTCAGCGGCATTGAAAAATTTGCCAATGAGATCAGCAACACCAATCGCATTGTAATTGTTGCCTGCGGTACCAGCTGGCATGCCGGACTTATTGCAGAATATGTTATTGAGGAATTGTGCCGTATAAATGTAGAAGTTGAATATGCATCGGAATTCCGCTACCGTAATCCGGTTATTCATCCAGGGGATGTTATTTTGGCGATTTCCCAAAGTGGTGAAACGGCTGATACATTAGTTGCGTTGGAAAATGCAAAAAAACAGGGTGCTATTATATTGGGTGTGGTCAATGTTGTTGGATCTTCTATCGCCCGACTTTCGGATGCAGGTGCCTATACCCATGCTGGACCAGAAATCGGCGTAGCAAGTACAAAAGCATTTACAGCACAGTTGACTGTATTGAACCTGATTGCCTTAAAGATTGCTTCTTTAAGAGGCTCCATCAGTGAAGAGCGTTATCAAAAACTTGCACAGGAATTAAATGAAGTGCCTGAAAAGGTGGAGTGGATTTTGGATACGCAGGTTGATAAAATTAAAACCATTGCCAAAAAGTACAAAGATGCCCGCGACTTTCTTTTCTTGGGTAGGGGATATAATTTCCCAGTTGCCCTGGAAGGTGCGCTTAAACTCAAGGAAATTTCCTATATCCATGCCGAAGGTTATCCTGCAGCAGAGATGAAACATGGACCGATCGCATTGGTTGATGAGAACTTGCCTGTTGTTTTTATCGCTACAAAAGATGCTTATCACGAGAAGATTGTTTCAAATATTCAGGAGATCAAAGCACGTAAGGGAAAGATCATATCGGTGGTTACCAAGGGCGATACCGTTTCTGAAAATCTATCGGATGATTTTATGGAAATTCCGGAGGCCGATGAGATTATTGCGCCATTGATTTCCGTTGTACCATTGCAACTGCTATCGTATTATATTGGTGTAGAGCTAGGCTTGGACGTGGATAAACCACGTAACCTGGCGAAGTCGGTAACTGTAGAGTAAGGAGGCCAATGAGTGTATTGAAGAAGAAACCTTTGGAACAGCTGGGCTATGGATTTATCCCAGATGAATTTATTCCAGCAGGACAAGATGAATATACCCTGCGCTTTCAGCAAAACCCGCGTAATGACTACCGCGATCTGACGGAAACAGAGATTCAACAGTTGATTCATAACGGTAACTGGTCCAGCGACTGGACCAAGGTCAAAGTATCGGCAGTCTTCGATCCGAATCAGGTGCAGCACTGTAAGTTCTACGGTCTGGTCCGTATTGGCAATTTGAGCCCGAGTTACCTGGATTACCGCAATTTGCAGTTGCCCATTGGCCTGTACCATTCGACGATCATCAGCTCGGACTTTGGTGACGATGTTGCCGTTCATTATGTGGGCTACTTGTCCTACTTTATTGTTGGTAATGAAGTGCTGTTGAGCCAGATCAAGGAAATGGAGACCGGTAGTACAGCCAAGTTTGGTAATGGTATTCTCCGTGACGGTGAAGAGCCTGAAAAACGGATCGAGCTGGAGCTCTGCAACGAAAATGGCGCCCGCTCGGTTTACCCTTTTGATGGCATGCAGGCTGCAGATGTATACCTTTGGACCCGCAATCGGCATGACCATGCTTTACAGCAGCGATTTGGAGAACTGACGGATCAGAAATTTGGAAGTCAACGCGGCTATTACAGCCAGATTGGCGACCGTTGTGTCATCAAAAATACGCTTACGATCAAGAATGTCAAGATCGGGACTGATGTTTATATCAAAGGGGTCAGCAAGCTGAAAAATGTAACCGTCAATTCCTCGCAGGAATCGTATACGCAGATCGGTGAAGGCTGTGAGCTTGTTAATGGAATTATTGGCTATGGCTGTCGTATATTTTATGGCGTTAAAGCCGTACGTTTTATCTTGGCTTCCTATTCGCAGTTGAAATATGGTGCGCGTTTGATCAACTCTTATTTGGGTGACAACTCAACAATTTCCTGTTGTGAAGTATTAAATTCCTTGATTTTTCCAGCCCATGAACAGCACCATAACAACTCGTTTTTATGTGCGGCATTGGTGATGGGCCAAAGTAATATGGCTGCTGGAGCAACTGTAGGATCCAATCACAACTCCAGAGCTGCGGACGGTGAAATTATCGCGGGACGTGGCTTTTGGCCCGGACTCTGTGTCAGCCTAAAACACAACTCCAGATTTGCCTCGTATTGCCTGATTGTAAAAGGGGATTTTCTGCATGAACTGGATATCAAGCTACCGTTCACCTTAGTAAGCAATGACGTACAACATGATCAATTGGTTTTGATTCCGGGGTATTGGTTTATGTACAATATGTATGCATTGGTACGAAATGCCAATAAGTATGCGGCGCGGGACAATCGACATTTCAAAAATCAATATTTTGAATACGATATGTTGGCACCGGATACGGTGAATGAAATGTTTGAAGGTATGGATATGCTGGCCTTGGCCGTTGCAGACAGCCTTCACACTGCAGCAGGGAAGGATGAGCACGAACGTATTGTTGCCGGTCGGGCACTGCTTGCCAACAACATGGATCTAAAAGATCAGACCATCGTGTTGCAAGGAGCCGAAAATTCACGCAGACCGACTGTTATTCAGAAAGTTGGTGAGGCTTATCACTTATATCGTTCGTTTATTAAGTATTATGGTGTATTGCACCTGATCGATGCCCTCGAAGAAGGTCTTTCACTGCAGGATATTATTGCCTCCTTGTCGTGTCGATCGCGGACGAGCTGGGAGAATATCGGTGGACAGCTGATCGAAAGCAATGCCCTGCATATTTTCTTAGATGATGTCAAATCAAAGAAGATAGATTCATGGGATGATATTCATGAATTCTATCATGATAAAAGTAAAGATTACCCCCTAGATAAACGTGAACATGCACTCTTGTCTTTAATTGAAGTCTTAAATTTGGAAGGTATGATTTTATCAACCGATAAAATTGTATCTTTGTTGGATCAGGCGCTTGGGCACCGGATCTGGATTGGTGAACAGATTTATAAATCCCGGGCTAAAGACTACAAAAATCAGTTCAAAAACATGGTTTATGCCAATGATGAAGAACGTGATATTGTGGTCGGAAAACTGGAGGACAATTCTTTTATTAATCAACAACAAAAAGAATTAGAGATATTTAAGATAAGGGTTGCTAATTTGAAAGGGCAATTTTAAAAGAAAGGCTTCCGCTCGGAAGCCTTTTCTTTTTTGACGTACTTTTCTTTTTTTTTGACCTGCCTCGGCTTTGGCCTGCTGTTCTTTTTTTTGACCTGCTTCTTCTTTGGCCTCCTGCTTCTTTTCTTGGACCAGTTGCTTCTGTTTTTTGTCTGTTTTCTAATCCTGGAAGTCGAGTCTGTTAGGAAGCTTGCTTTTGTCGTTCCACGCCTTTAATCATTGATTTTATCCAGAGGTTTGCGTTTATTGTCTTTGATCTGTTTAAAGTGGCTTGGCGTCAATCCGGTTACTTTTTTGAATTGATTGCTTAAATAGGCAACACTGGAGTAATTGAGTTTATAGGCAATCTCACTCAAGGTAAGTTCATCGTAAACCAATAACTCTTTGACATATTCAATTTTCTGGCCGATGAAGTATTTTTCGATGGTTATCCCTTCCACATCCGAAAATAGATTGGAGATGTAGTTGTAATCATGGTGTACTTTCGTGCTGATAATTTCGGAGAGATTAAGGCTGGTGTCGTTATGTTGATTACGGATGAGATCCAACACCACATGTTTTACCTGTTCGATAATAACGGTTCTTTTATCGTCAATCAGTTCAAACCCAAGTTCCGAAAAATTTGCAGCAAGTTGCTTGCTCTCCGTTTTGGTCAGTTCTTCTTCAATTTCCACCTGGCCCAAAGAAATATGCTTAACATGGAGATTGAGCTTCGCCAGTTCATTTTCAACAACCATTATGCATCTATTGCATACCATATTCTTTATTGCAAGTTTCATAAGAATTATTTTAAATACAAGTTACTCATGTAAACTCAAAAATCGCTAATTTATTAGACATGGGGTTGTAATATTTAGGGTTTATCTTGTAGTATTTTGAAAATAGGCTGTAGGAAAAAATAGGACGGAGGGTTAGATCACCTACGAATGAGTGTAAAGGGACGTATGCTAAGCGTTGATTTCAGTCAAGGTATTATTTCCGCTAGGGCTTGATTTCAATAGTTGTGCCGATTGGAACAGCGTCAAAAAGCTCGTCAATCTCCGAGTTTGTAAGTGCCATACAACCGAAAGTCCAATCCATGTGGCGTTGCAATTTACCGATAAAGCCTAGTCCGTTTCGGAGTCCGTGGATCTTGATGTCGCCACCGGCATCTTTTCCTAAACTTTTGGCATGGGCGATATCCAGTTCGTTCGGGTAGGAGACACCCAGGTTTTTGTGATAGTCGCTATTTGGATTTTTATCGTTGATCGTATAAAGACCCTCGGGTGTTTTTAAATCACCTTCAAATTCTTTGTCACCCACAGGTTGACCGCCTAGTGAAATACGATATGATTTTAGGAGCTTTCCCTTGCTATAGGCCAATAGTGTCCTTTTAGATTTATAGACAATCAGTTTGTCCACTTTCGCATGCCGATCCAACGTTGCTTCGGGATAAAGATTATAACCTATCAGGCCCAGGCAAAGTAAGACGAGGAGGCTGATGACTGTTTTTAAAACTATTCGACGTTTTCTAGGTCGTTTCATCTTGGCGATCGTTAGCTAATGGATAAAATGTTTAGACCGAGTGCATAACCTAGGGCTCGGCACTCGGTCTACTCATGTATTTTGATGTTACCGTCTAGAATTCGCGGTCAACATCCTTGTCGCCACGTCCCGAAAGGTTCACAATAGCGACTTGGTTTTTGTCTTTGAGCAATTTCACCGCAAGGGCAACAGCATGAGACGATTCAATGGCCGGAATAATACCTTCCAGTCGGGAAAGCAACTTGTAGGCATCAATCGCCTCGGTGTCAGTCACGGGATGATAGTTTGCACGATTGCTATCTTTTAGCTGGGCATGTTGCGGCGATATCCCCGGGTAATCAAGGCCTGCAGATACCGAGGTTGAGGGGATCGGATTACCTTCATCATCGACCAGACAGTATGAAAATGTCCCCTGGAATACAGTTGGTTTACCAAAAGAAAGTGTCGCTGCTGTTTTTGGATAAGTCCCGGTGCCACCACCTTCACCACCATGAATTTCGACGGCATGATCATCGAGAAAACCCGAAAATAAGCCAATCGCATTTGACCCGCCACCTACACAGGCAAAGATGCTGTCGGGAAGGCGCCCTTCCTGATCAAGGATCTGCTGGCGTGCTTCTTTACCGATAACGCTTTGAAAATAGCCGACCATTTTTGGATAGGGATGTGGGCCAACATGTGATCCCAATAGATAATAGGATGTGGGATTTTCGACGTAATACATCAAGGCCGCGTCTACGGCATCCTTCAATGTACGGCTACCTAAGTTGGTCGTTACAACCTCGGCACCCAACAATTCCATGCGTTTGACGTTCAGGGCCTGCCGCGCAGCATCGATTTCGCCCATAAATACTTTACAGGGGATGTTTAACAATGCTGCTGCTGTTGCTGTTGCAACACCATGTTGACCGGCGCCAGTTTCGGCAATGATCTCTGTAGCTCCCATTTGTTTAGCCAAAAGAATTTGACCGATACAGTTGTTTATCTTGTGGGAACCTGTATGGTTTAAATCTTCCCGCTTTAAATAGATTTTGGAACCTACGTGTTCGCTTAAATTCTTCGCGTAATATAAAGGTGAGGGGCGACCGACATAATGTTTTAAGATCGCAATAAACTCTTTCTGGAATTCTTCTTTTTGGACATGACTATCGAAAAAAGCAGCCAGTTTATTCAATTGCTCTTCCAATACCGGTGGGATGTAAGATCCTCCAAATTCTCCATATTGACCATTGTATTGAAGCATCTTCTCATTTGCTTCGACAGATGCAGCTTGTGTTAGACTCATTTTAGGCTTAAGTTTCTTGTTGTAAAAAGATATATTATTTATTGAAGCCTAATATAGTAATCTTTGCAGGTATAGAAAAAAAACAAGGCATCTTTTGTAGAAAAGATGCCTGTAAAATCTTGTATTAGCAAACAAAAACAATGTCTCCTGTTTTAAGCTTTGGTTTTCCGGAAGATAAAGTAGAAGCCTACCAGAATAAAAGGTATACTCAGTAATTGGCCCATATTTAAAGCCATACTTTGCTCGAAAGGTTCTTGGTCAATTTTAAAATGTTCCAAGACCATGCGTGCACCAAATAATAGGACCATGAATATGCCAAATAATTGGCCTTTTTGGCGATTGGGATTTGATTTGAATAGGGAGCCAATGATAATGAAGATCAAAATATAGGCGATTGCTTCATAAAGCTGCCCTGGGTGGCGTGGTACATTGTCTACACGTTCGAACACGATAGCCCAGGGTAGATCTGTAGGTGTGCCAATAATTTCGGAATTGAAGAAATTTCCGATACGGATAAGTGCACCGGCAATAGGGACTACAACGACCAATCGGTCCGCTAACCACAGAAAATCAGTTTTTGTTTTTCTGCAGAATAAATAGAGTGCGAGGATAATTCCAATGGCGCCACCGTGAGAAGCCAAACCTGCAAAACCAGTGATATGAAATCCTGTTTTATCCCATTTGAATGGCAGAAAGATTTCAAGTATATGATCTTTGTAATAGTCAAAATCGTAAAATAGGCAGTGTCCTAATCGTGCTCCGATCAAAGTGCCCAGAAAAATATAAATTGAAAGCTGATCCAACTGTTCTTGTGTGCGGCCTTCCTTTTTGAATATACGTAACATGATTACGTATGAAACAAAAAACGCTAACAACCAGCATAAGGCATAATAGCGAAGGGCAAAAGCGCCAAAGTTGAACATTTCGGGGTCAATATTCCAATGTATTGCACTTAATATTGAATTCATAAATTTTATAGCTTTTTAAATTACTTTGAAGTAAAGATAAGCTTTAATCTCATTTTTTTATTCCTACAATTTGTTTTTAAGCAGAATATCATTGGGCTGCGGATCTAATTCATTCATCGTGAACAAAATATTGTCTTTTGCGGATCCTTTTTACTTAAAGAGGAGCGTATAACCTAAAATAAATTGCGCAAACAATATTTCAAAAAACATTTTTACTTTTGCATTTCATTGAAATTTTCATATTTTGACGAAAGTAAATAGAAAAGGAAAAGATGGCAGAAAAAAACAAGAAAAAAGAGCCGAAGCACGACGCGGTTGTGACAAAAGATTCGCTTTCATTTTTTGAGAAATATATCAATAATGCTTCTCCTACAGGATTTGAGTGGGAAGGACAGCGCCTGTGGTTGGATTATTTGAAGCCTTATGTTGATGATACATTCGTTGACAACTACGGTACAGCTGTAGGGGTAATCAATCCAAAAGCGGAGTATAAGGTCGTTATAGAGGCTCATGCGGATGAGATTTCTTGGTTTGTCAATTACATTACCAAAGACGGACTGATCTATGTAATACGTAACGGTGGTTCAGATCACCAGATTGCGCCGTCTAAGCGCGTGAATATTCATACGGAAAAGGGCATTGTCAAAGCTGTATTCGGCTGGCCGGCAATTCATACGCGTTCGGGAGAGAAAGAAGAAAATCCTTCGCTGAAAAATATCTTTTTGGACTGTGGCTGTAGTACCAAAGAAGAGGTTGAAGCCTTGGGAATACATGTCGGTTGTGTCATTACATACGAAGATACATTCTCTATCCTTAACGACCGTTATTATGTTGGGCGGGCTATGGACAATCGTGCCGGTGGTTTTATGATTGCTGAGGTTGCTCGTTTGCTAAAAGAGAATAAAAAGAAATTGCCATTTGGATTATATATCGTAAATTCGGTGCAAGAAGAGATTGGTTTACGCGGTGCCGAAATGATTGCAGATCGTATCAAACCGAATGTCGCCATCGTAACTGATGTGACACATGATACGCAAACTCCGATGATCAATAAGATCACACAGGGCGATCTATTTTCAGGGAAAGGTCCGGTATTGTCCTACGCTCCAGCGGTTCAGATTAATCTGAATAAACTGTTGGTTAAAGTTGCTGAGAAGAATAATATTCCTTTCCAGCGTCAGGCTTCTTCTCGTTTTACAGGAACTGATACGGACGCATTTGCCTATAGCAATGGTGGTGTACCGTCTGCATTGATTTCTTTACCACTCCGTTATATGCACACAACAGTGGAGATGGTGCACAAGGAAGATGTGGATAACGTGATCCGGTTGATCTACGAAACATTATTGAATATTGAGAACGGACAAGATTTTAGAACATTTACAAAGTAGAATTTAAGAATATATTAACTTATCATTAGAATTATTATGGAAAATAACCAAAATCAAAACGAATTGAGCATCGAGTTGACAGAAGAAGTAGCAGAAGGAACCTACTCAAATCTTGCGATTATCACTCACTCTAATACTGAATTTGTGGTTGACTTTATCCGTGTGATGCCAGGAGTGCCAAAAGCAAAAGTGAAATCAAGAATCGTTTTGACTCCAGAGCATGCAAAACGCTTGTTAGGTGCATTGGTTGATAACGTGAACCGTTTCGAAGCATTAAATGGCCCAATTAAAATGGACTTAGGTGTTGCTGAACAACCTCAACAAGGTGGTGATCCTACAGTTGCATTCCCTTTTGGAACGCCACAAGGTCAAGCATAGTTGATTGCAGCTATCATTGAGATATCAAAAGCGCCAATTGAACATTGGCGCTTTTTTTATGTCCTTGATTTCAGCAAAGTCTTTCCGATGCTCCAATTGGGTTCATGTACGAAAAAAACGATTGCCCTAACTACCTGTTAAGGGATAAGATCATCAAGATCTAATTAAAATTGAAACATCTGCATATCAGGTAGTGCCTATTAATATTTCTTAATCAATGTTTAGACAGTAATAAGTCAGTGCATATTCAGTCTACACTGAGCAAGCACTGAACGAGCACTGAACAATCACTGAGTAAGCACTGTCTAAAATATAAAGTTGGATGCCATCTGATATTCGCCTGTGGGCTATTGTTAGTTTTGGACTTGGCATTTACTTTTACTAAATTTAGATAACTAATTCAAAAAGGAGATTTATATGGATATTCAAGTGCGGAACTTGACAAAGAAGGATTATGTTGATTTGAAACGATCGATGGAACAGGCTTATGATGGTGCAGGTGAGACCTGGTCAAAGGAAAATATTCAGGATTTGATTGATATATTTCCCGAAGGGCAATTATGTGTGGAGATTGATGGACATGTCGTTGCCTGTGCCTTGTCCATTATCCTGAATTCAAAAAAGAATAATATTTACGATAGCTATTATGAGATTATCGATGACGGTAAGTTTACCAAGCATAGTGATGATGGAGACACCCTTTACGGGATAGAAGTGTTTGTTCATCCGGCACATCGGGCGTTACGTCTCGGCCGGCGTCTCTATGATGCGCGTAAGGAGCTGTGTGAACAGATGAACCTCAAATGTATTGTTGCCGGGGGCCGTATTCCCAATTACCATAACTATGCGGATAAAATGAGTCCGCGGGTTTACATCGAGAAAGTCAAACGCAAGGAGATCTATGATCCGACGCTGACCTTTCAGCTTTCAAATGATTTTCATGTCAAAAAAATACTCAAGCATTATCTGCCTGAAGATGCTGAATCGATGGAGTTTGCTACCCTGTTGGAATGGAATAATATTTATTATGAGTCAGAGACACGGTCCATTTCGACCACCAAGCAGACGATCCGTTTGGGGCTGGTGCAATGGCAGATGCGCTTGTTTGATAATCTGGAGGCATTTTATGATCAGATCGAGTTTTTTGTGGATACCGTGAGTGATTATGGAACAGATTTTATCATGTTTCCGGAATTTTTCAATACGCCGCTCATGAGCCCTTATAACGATCTTCCCGAGCGCCTGGCGATGGAAAGGCTTGCGCAGCATACCTCCGAGATTATCGACCGCATTCAACAGTTTGCTGTATCCTACAACGTTAATATCATTGCGGGTTCCATGCCATTGATGGAAAACAAAAAACTCTACAATGTTTCCTACCTCTGTCATCGCAACGGTAAGCTGGATGAGTTTAAAAAAATTCATATCACGCCAAATGAATTTAAATACTATGGTATGGTGGGTGGTAGTGAAGTGAAAGTATTTGACACCGATTGTGGTAAAGTAGGGCTGTTGATCTGTTACGATGTCGAGTTTCCTGAACTGAGCCGTATTTTGGCCGATCAGGGCATGCAGATTCTATTTGTGCCCTTTATGACGGATACCCAAAACGGGTACATCCGGGTGCGTACCTGCGCGCAGGCCAGGGCGATAGAAAATGAATGTTATGTGGCTATTGCTGGCTCTGTGGGTAATTTGCCGCGTGTGAATAATATGGATATACAATATTCGCAGTCCGCCGTTTTTACTCCTTCAGACTTTGCTTTTCCCAATAATGCCATCAAAGCCGAGGCGACACCGAATGCGGAGATGGTGCTTATTGCCGACGTTGATCTGTATGCGCTGCGCGACCTACATGAGTATGGTACTGTTAAAGTGAAGAAGGATAGGCGGAAGGATCTGTACGAAGTGAAACTTTTGAAGTAAAATTTAAATACGCTTTTAATCTCTTAAAATATGATACAAAAAGTCAAATGGGGGACGCTATCCATGGTCTTAATGATGATGTCATGTCAGTCAAATAAGAAAAGCGATACTGCTCAGGAGGTCCGCACAAATTTTTTTGATGTCTCAGGTATGGATACGACGGTGAATCCAGGAGATAATTTCTTCCAATATGCGAATGGAAGCTGGATGAAAAATACGCAGATCCCGGCATCGGAAACAGGATGGGGCTCCTTTTATGTGCTCGCCGACGAAAATCTGGCAAACCTGAAATCTATTTTGGAAGGGGCCGCAAAGTCCGACAACAAAAAAGGTTCAGATCAGCAAAAGGCTGGCGATTTCTATGCGAGTGGTATGGATACGGTGACGATCGATAAATTGGGTGCGAAACCGATCGAAGGGGCCATTCAAAAAATCAATGGATTGAAAAGTATTGATGAATTGATTGCGTATGCTGCAGATGGATTTAAGGAGGGCGATGGTGATCTTTTTACCTTTTATGTCGCCGCGGATGACCGGATCAGCACTAAGAATGCATTGCAATTTTTTCAGGGGGGACTCAACCTGCCTGAAGCAAGTTATTATTTAGATCAGGATGAGAAAGCGAAGAAGATCCGGGAGGCCTATGTCGCGTATCTGGTCAAGTTATTCGGACTGATCGGTGAAGGGGCAAATGCCCAAAAGTCGGCTGAGGAAGTGCTAAGCCTGGAAACAGAAATTGCCAAATCGCATGCCACACCTGTAGAATTGCGGGATCCCATTAAAAACTACCACAAATTTGCGGTACAGGAATTTCAGAAGCAAACGCCAAACCTCAACTGGAAAGATATTCTGCGACGCTTGGATGTGAAGACCGACACGATTTTGGTACAGCAGCCAAAATTTTACCTTGCTTTAAATAATTTGTTGAAGTCGCAGTCCTTAGATAGCTGGAAAACAAAGCTAAAAGCAGATTTAGCGAATGCTTCTGCGGCGGCACTGAGCAAAGGTTTCCGGGAGGCCAAGTTTGAATTATTCGGGAAAACCCTGAATGGTCAGAAGCAGGAGAAAGAGCGGTGGAAGCTGATGGTGAGTTCGGCGGACGAGAATCTTGGCGAGATTGTGGGTAAGTTGTATGTGGATGAATACTTCAAGCCCGAAGCAAAAAAACGAATGCTCGAATTGGTCGACAATTTGCAGAAAGTCTACAAGAACCGCATTGAGAAATTGGACTGGATGACGCCTGAAACCAAAAAGAAAGCGATTGAAAAATTGGAAGCCTTCACCAAAAAAATCGGCTACCCGGAGAAGTGGAAAGATTATAGTGACGTGGAGGTAGCCAAAGATACCTACTATGCCAACTTGCAGTCTGCTGCAAAGCATGCTTATAAAGAAATGGTGGGTAAAATCGGTAAACCGGTTGACAAGGCAGAATGGCTGATGACAACACCTACGGTGAATGCCTATTACAATCCACCGTATAATGAGATTGTATTTCCGGCCGGCATCTTGCAGTTCCCCTTCTTTGATGCCAACGCGGACGATGCAATCAATTATGGCGCTATCGGTGCCGTTATCGGACACGAGATGACTCATGGTTTTGATGATCAGGGGCGCCAATATGATAAAGACGGCAACTTGAACGATTGGTGGACTGCCGTGGATGCGAAACAGTTTACGGAACGCGCTAATCAGGTAGCGAAGTTATATGGTGGTTTTACACTGTTGGACAATCAACATGTAAACGGTGAGCTTACTTTAGGTGAAAACCTGGCGGATATCGGCGGTTTAAATATTGCCTATGATGCCTTTAAATTAACCAAACAAGGGCAGGGGCAGGACAAGATTGATGGTTTTACTCCAGATCAACGTTTCTTCCTGAGTTTTGCGCAAGTGTGGCGCGTAAAGAGCAGCGATGAGCGCATGCGGCTACGTTTAAAAGTTGATCCACATAGCCCCGAACAATTTCGGGTAAATGGTCCCGTATACAATATGGAGGCTTTCTATAAAGCATTTAATGTACAGCCTACAGCAAAAATGTATGTGGCACCGGAGAAAAGAATTTTGGTTTGGTAAGCGGAAACAGGCGTGAACAGCATTGCCTAATACGGATTAAGGTCATGTTGTTCAACTGATAACGTTTAAATGGAAACGAAAAAGTAAATTTGTCTTTGAATTATGATAAAAACTGATTACTTTTGCCCTTCATTTAATAACACATTTAATTAATTAACAATGTACGCAATAGTAAATATAGCAGGACAGCAATTTAAGGTTGCAAAAGACCAGTTCCTTTTTGTACACCGTTTACAAGGAGATGAAGGCGCTAGTATTGAATTTGACAATGTATTGTTAGCAGAAGACGGTGGTAAATTTACCATTGGTACACCTAGCGTTGCTGGTGCAAAAGTTTCGGCTAAAATTTTGTCTCATTTAAAAGGCGATAAAGTTATCGTTTTCAAGAAAAAACGTCGTAAAGGCTACAAAAAGAAAAACGGTCACCGTCAACAATTTTCTAAAATCCAGATCACTGGTATTACGTTATAATTGAATTTTTAATCAGACAAATAGTCTTAAATTAAGATAAAGAAATGGCACACAAAAAAGGTGCGGGTAGTTCTAAGAACGGCCGTGAGTCACATAGCAAGCGTTTAGGTATCAAAATCTTCGGTGGTCAACAAGCAATCGCTGGTAACATCATCGTACGCCAACGCGGTACACAACACAATCCTGACACAAACGTTGGTATTGGTAAAGACCACACATTGTTCGCTTTAGTAGACGGTAAAGTAGTTTTCCGTAAAAAAGCTAACAATAAATCTTATGTATCTGTAGTTCCTACAGAACAAGCGTAAGGTTTTGCAACAATATTGGAAAGGCATCAAGAAATTGATGCCTTTTTTTGTTTGTCTGTTCTCCCATGGATCTACCCTTGGGCAATAGGAACGAAATCGGATGCTACTTGCTGCACTTTCGTTGCACAGAGCCACTGTTGGCAATATCGTTGGCCCGCAGCGTTGCTGCCCCGCCAATTTATCGGAGTTGGTAATGAGTGCGTTAAGGTTTTGGTTTTATTTAAATTGTTATTTTCTGTTAAATGTAAAGCTTTGGTACAATTTTTATAAAGGATAGGTGTTTTTAAGACAATAGGCGAAACATTCCGGAATACCATTGGATGCAAGCACGATTGAATAAATACTTACATATGAAATACAACAAGTTTGGATATGGTTTGTGTGCGGGGTTATTTGCCTGTTCATTTTATTCCTGTAGTTCGATTTACATGCCTAATGTGCCTTCAGCGCCGATGTTTACAGAAGCTGGCGAGGTATATGTTTCCGGTAATATCAATACAAAGGCTAATGTATCGGCCAACCTGGGGGTAGCCGTAACCGATCATGTAGCTGTCATCGCCAATGGTTCCTATGTGGATAATAAATCCAATATCAAAGACTATGCGCAAAAGATGGGCGAAGCGGGGATTGGCTATTATACACGTTTTGGTCGGAAAAACAATCGTGTGTTTGAGGTTTACGGGGGGTATGGGCTAGGCAATACCAGTGTGGTTGATAAGCGTTCGTCGACGATGGGACAAGCTATTGTGGAAACGAAGGATATGGATTTTGAAAAGGTGTTTGTGCAGGTAAACTTTTCATCGGAGAAAAAGGATGCCCTAAAGTTGTTTGGCAACCGGCACGATATCGATTACGGTACCATCATTCGGTTGAGCAATATGCGGATGAAGAATTTCGCTATTGATGGTCTTCCGGCAGAGAAAGAAGACAATATGCTTATTGAACCTGTATTTTATACAAGGATGGGCTTAGGGAAAGGATGGAAGCTGCAATATACGAACGGTATGGTATTTGGTTTTAAAAGTAATACCTATTTAAAAGCAGGGTACCCATTGTTTACACTGGGAGTTTTATATAAATTTGGAGGAAAATAGGGATTATGAGCAAGAAAATTTTATTTGGATGTTTGGTTCTGCTGGGTTTGTTTATCTCCGGCTGCGGCGTGAATCGACAAAAGGCACAGATCGAGAATTTGGCGAAATGTAAGTTCGATGTGGAATCGGTAGATAGTATACGGTTGGCCGGTACATCATTGCAACGACTGATCAAGAATAATCAAATCGACCTGGGAGCAGCGCCGAGCCTGGCGTTGGCCTATTTGCGGAAAGATATTCCATTGAATGCAGTTATCCGGCTTAAAATAGACAACCCGACGCTCAAAAAGGCATCCATTAATAAGTTTCAGTATATCATTCTTTATGGTGGACAGCAGCTTGTGGAAGGGATTGTCAATCAATCATTACAAATAGAGCCCGGAGAATCTACTGTGGCCAATGTGCGTATAGCGACCAATATCTATGATTTATTAAAGAATTCGGACCTGCAGGATTTTTTAATGTCAAGCGATGAGAATAAAAAGGGAATATTTACGTTAAAAGTGAAACCTTCTATCAATATCGCAGGGCAGTCGGTATTCTACCCGGGATATATTACCATCGATAAAGCGGTAAGTCGTAAGATTCTGCTTTAGACAGGGGCATACTGTGATAAGATATTATGGTTTTCCATGAGAATGGAAAACCTTTTTTATTGATCTTGATTTTCAGGCTAGTTAAGTTACCAGGGATACTTGCCAGCATCTGGCTAAATCGATATTACGAATGGACTATTATGTTAAGAATTAAACTGTAATAAAAAAGTTATAGTGTCAAAGTGTAAAGTATACACCTTATTTTATATTTTAGTCTTTAATTACAAACCTAAATATGTTAAAAAGAATCTTTATTCCTGTTTTGTTATTTGCCGGCGTGCACGCTATGGCTCAGAAAGCTTTCGAACCTTATGAGCAACCTATTGAAGGGACTAATCTGACGTTCAAAATGCTGGCAATCCCTGGCGGTAGTTTTAAAATGGGAACTACAAGCGGTGGGAAAGAGGATGAAAAACCTGCACACGAGGTGAAGTTGGATCCATTTTGGATGGGCCAGTATGAAGTAACCTGGGATCTGTTTGAGCCATTTCTGTATAAAGATTATGAGATCGCAAAGAGTAAGGACGGTAAAGTATCGAAAGAGATTGATGCCGTTACGCGACCGACCAAACCTTATTTGGATATGACTTTTGGTTTTGGAAAGGAAGGGCACCCGGCCCTAGCGATGACCCATTACAATGCTATTCAATTCTGTAAGTGGCTGTATGTCCGTACCGGTGTATTTTACCGTTTACCAACAGAGGCCGAGTGGGAATATGCAGCTCGGGCAGGTTCAAAGACGACTTATTTTTTCGGTGATCAAGCAACGCCATTAGCAGATTATGCCTGGTTTAAAGATAATGCTGAACAGAAAACACATATTGTAGGACAGAAGAAACCGAATCCTTGGGGCCTTTATGATATTTATGGCAATGTTGCCGAATGGACTTATGATCAATATAAGGCCGATAGTTACAATGAAGGTAAAGGCAAGGTATTGACTAATCCTGTAGTCGTTCCGACAACCCTGTATCCACATGTTGTACGTGGTGGTGCTTTTGACAGTGGTGCCGAGGACATGCGCTCTGCAGCGCGTGGTGCCTCAGATCCCGTATGGAAACAGTTGGATCCACAAATTCCAAAAAGTAACTGGTGGTTTCCAGAAGCCCCATTCGTGGGCATGAGACTAGTCAGACCCCTCAACCCACCTAGTCACGAAGAGATTATGGCTTATTACGACAAACAGCCAATCAAAGACTTTTAATATAAAATAATCAATATAAAACTGTTATGGAAAATCTAGAAAGAAGAGATTTTATTAAAACTTCTGCTGTAGTTGCTGGAGGCGCTGTGCTGAGCTCAATGCCTTTATCAGGTGCATATGCCGCTGGTTCGGATGTTATCAAAGTTGCCTTAGTGGGCTGTGGGGGCCGCGGAACTGGAGCTACATTTGATGCGCTAAGTTCGGGCATGAACATTAAAGTGGTGGCTCTTGCAGATGCTTTTAAAGATAATTTAGAGAGTACTTATAAAACGCTGAAGGAAAAATGGCAAGATAAGATCGATGTAAGTGACAATCACAAATTTGTGGGGTTCGATGCATATAAAGATGCAATTCAATTGGCCGATGTTGTTATTTTAGCGACTCCTCCAGGATTTAGACCAATGCATTTTGAGGAAGCGATCCGTCAAGGTAAACATGTTTTCATGGAGAAACCGGTCGCTGTTGATATCCCTGGTGTACAGCAGGTCTTACGTGTGGCTGCAGAAGCTAAACGTAAAAAATTGAATGTTGTAGTCGGTTTACAACGCCGTTATCAAACGAATTACCGTGAGGCGATCAAACGTATCCACGAGGGTGCAATCGGTGATGTTACTTCGGGACAAGTTTATTGGAACTCAGGTGGCGTATGGGTGCGTCCGCGTAAGCCAGAGCAAACTGAAATGGAGTACCAAATGCGTAACTGGTATTATTTCAACTGGTTGTGTGGCGATCATATCGTAGAGCAGCACGTACACAATATTGATATCGCCAATTGGGTGAAAGGTGCTTACCCGGTATCGATCCAAGGTACAGGTAGCAGGGCACACCGCACCGGCAAAGAGTATGGTGAAATCTATGATAATTTTGCATTAGAATTGACCTATGCCGACAACAGCGTTGTTTATAGTCAATGTAGACACTTCGAAGGTATACATAACCGTGTAGACGAGCAATTCCAGGCAACAAAAGGACGTGCTTATCTTTCTGCAGGTGGACAGGCTGTATTGTACGACTGGAAGGGAAAGGAAATCTATCGCCATGATGCGAAGGGTAATCCAAACCCGTATCAGCAAGAACATAAAGAACTATTTACGGCAATTTCGAAAGGCGAATATAAATTTGATAATGCAGAATATGGTGCTTACAGTACGTTAACAGGTATTATCGGACGTATCGCTTGTTATACCGGTAAGGTAATCAAGTGGGATGAAGCCTTGAAATCGACCATCAAATTGGGACCAGATGTACTTGCTTGGGATGCTAAACCAAAATTACTTCCGGATGCAGAAGGTTTTTACCCAGTAGCGATGCCTGGTCAAAACACCAACTTATATATTTAAGCAATTGGGCCGATGGGATTAAAGTGGAATTTGTGCCTTCTATTTTTTGCTACGATTTGTTGCATTGATGCACAGGCGCAGATACCGGCAACGAAACCCCATAAAATTCGGCTGGAGGGACCCGCGCAGGGTACCCAATTCCATATCACTTACTTCGCTTCCGACAGTCTTGTTAGGCGGTCGGAAGTTGACAGTATCTTAACGGCAATCGATTTGTCGATGTCAATTTACCGCAAAGACTCGAGGATATCCAAGTTCAATACAGATACGGTAATGTCTGTTGTGATGGATAGCCACATGGCTAAGGTGATAAATGCTTCCTTTAAATACCACAAATTATCGAAAGGTCAATTCGATATCACTATTGCCCCGTTGGTCAACCTATGGGGCTTTGGTGCTAATAAGAGCCCGGTGGCCCCGGATTCGGCGACGGTACGAAAAGCGAAGGAACTGGTGGGAATGCATTACCTGAAGGTCAGCGGCAACCGGCTGATTAAAAAGAAACAGGGGATTAAAATCGATGTTAATGGTATTGCACAGGGGTATACGGTAGACGTCTTGGCCGACTATCTCGAACGTAAGGGAATTGCCAATTATATGGTCGAGGTAGGTGGTGAAATCAGGGCTTTGGGAACTCCGCCAGGTGGGCAGGGCTTTTCCATTGGTATTGTTCAGCCCGATGGTGAAAGTGGGGAGGAATTGATGACTGCTGTTGCGCAGCTCAATGAAGGGGCGCTGACAACAGCCGGCAGTTTCGAAAAGTTTATTCAATACAAAGGGAAAAAATTGGGTCATCATATTGACCCTGTTTCGGGTTTCCCATACATGACCCATATATTGAGTGTCAGCGTCTATGCGAAGACTGCTATGGAAGCGGATGCACTGGATAATTATTTTATGGGCATGGAACCCGAACAAATTAAGACAAAGGCCAAAAAATTGAAAGGTGTGGCGGTTTTTGTCATTTTTAAAAATAAAAATCAGTCCATAGAAACGATTTATTCGGATGGATTTGGTAAATTATTTAAAAATTAATCAATTATAAATAAAATGAAGAGATCGGATTTTATTAAAGGTAGTCTTTTGGCCGCGGGGGCAGGACTAGCTGGACAGACTTTTGCGTCTACAACTCAAAATACAGCAAATACGATGGATAAAGGAAAGACATTCAATTTAAATTATGCTCCCCATCAGGGAATGTTCAAAAATCATGCAGGTGATAATTTCCTGGATGAAATTCGGTATATGTATGATTTGGGATTCCGTGGAATAGAAGATAATGGCTATTTGGGTAGAACATT
This sequence comes from Sphingobacterium sp. UBA7038, assembly GCF_002494055.1. Taxonomy (NCBI): domain Bacteria; kingdom Pseudomonadati; phylum Bacteroidota; class Sphingobacteriia; order Sphingobacteriales; family Sphingobacteriaceae; genus Sphingobacterium; species Sphingobacterium sp. UBA7038. Next base: position 118,873 of record NZ_DLAV01000022.1, on the reverse strand, counting down.
GGACGAGCAGCAGAAGATCGGTGATTTATTAGCGAAGTTAGGCATGACCATGGGTGTATTTGTTGTGGATGGCGGACAAAACTGGATGCCTTCTTTAGCGACAGGAAAACAGGAGTATTTGGACAAGTTTGTCGAAACATGCAAGAAGTCTGTCGAAGCTGCCAAGCGTTGTAACGCAAAATGGCTGACTGTGGTACCGGGCTTTTATGAAAGAAAACTGCCTTGGGGTAATCAGTTCAGCAATATCCTTACTGCGATGCGTAAAGGTGCGGAGATCTTTGAACCACATGGTTTGGTGATGGTGTTGGAAACCTTAAGTGATACACCAGATTTGTTTTTGCAGCAAACGCATGAGACCTATGCTTTATGTAAGGCCGTGAATAGTCCATCCTGTAAAATTTTGTATGATATTTATCATATGCAGCGTACCGAAGGAGATTTAATTGCAAATATGAATCGTTGTTGGGATGAAATTGCGTATATTCAAATCGGCGATAATCCAGGTCGTAAAGAACCGACTACGGGCGAGATCAATTATAAAAACGTATTCAAACACATTCATAGTAAAGGATATAAGGGTATCATGGGGATGGAGCATGGTATTTCCAAGCCTGGTAAAGAGGGTGAGGATCGCTTGGTGGCGGCATATCGCGAGGTCGATAGCTTTTTGTAATATTTTAATAGTGTACTATTGACAATTAGATTTAATTTCTTAAATTGAGCAGGTAAAACCAATTAGTAGTATTGTAAAACACCATTTTTTTTATGATTTCATCAACAATAAAATTTAAACTATCCTTTATGATGTTCCTCGAATTTTTTATTTGGGGGGGATGGTTTGTCACATTAGGTACTTTCTTGAGCAAGAATTTGAATGCAACAGAATTTGAAAAGGCCAATGTATTTTCAACACAATCATTGGGAGCGATTATCGCGCCTTTTATTGTCGGAATGATTGCAGACCGTTATTTTAATGCGGAGCGTATTTTGGGTGTTTTACACTTGGTCGGTGCAGTATTAATGTATCAGATGTATAGTGCAACAGACATGTCGACATTTTATCCGTATGTTTTGGCTTATATGATACTTTACATGCCAACATTGGCTTTGACTAGTTCAGTTTCTTTTCGGCAATTGACCAATCCGGAAAAACAATTTTCAGGAATACGTATCTGGGGGACAATTGGTTGGATTGTTGCTGGTTTAGTTATTAGCTATTTTTGGGATGCAAAAGCATCTGAAGGAGCATTAAAAAATACCTTCCTATTATCGGGTGTTGCTTCTTTAGTATTGGGTATATTTTCTTTTGCATTACCTAAAACTCCACCGGTTAAACTGGACGAAAACGAAAAACCGTCCTTTGCATCAATCATTGGTCTGGATGCGATCAAATTGTTGAAAGACAAAAACTTCTTGATCTTTTTCATTTCTTCGGTATTGATCTGTATTCCATTGGCATTTTATTATTCAAATGCAAACCCTTTTCTTTCTGAGATAGGGCTGGAAAATGCTACTGGTAAAATGACAATTGGTCAGGGATCTGAGGTATTGTTCTTGTTGGCACTCCCAATTTTCTTTACAAGATTTGGCTTTAAGAAAACAATTTTGGTCGGTATGTTGGCTTGGGTAATCCGTTACCTGTTATTTGCTTATGGCAATGCAGGTGAATTGTCGTTCATGTTGTTGATCGGTATTGCATTGCACGGTATCTGTTATGACTTTTTCTTTGTTTCGGGACAAATTTATACGGACAGCAAAGCAGGTGTTAAATACAAATCTGCAGCACAGGGCTTGATCACGCTGGCAACATATGGTGTTGGACAGTTGATCGGTTTCTGGGTAGCGGGTTACGTCGGAGACAAATACAAAGCAATGAAAGCAACAGACCTAGCAGGATTCTGGAATCATACCTGGGTTGTACCTGCAATTATCGCAGCTGTTGTATTTTTTATCTTTTTAGCTTTATTTAAGGACGAAAAGATCGACAGTACAAATGCTGCACACTAAACAGAAAAAATAACTATTTAAAAACAAATAATTAGAAGAGAGATGGCAACAAATACTTATGACGCAATTGTAATCGGTTCGGGGATAAGTGGTGGATGGGCTGCGAAAGAATTGACAGAGAAAGGGCTGAAAACAATTATGCTGGAGCGTGGTCGTAACATTGAACACATTAAGGATTACACTGCGCCAAATAAAAATCCATGGGAATGGCCTCATGCTGGCGGTCGTACACAAAAAATGATCGAAGAATATCCGGTTTTGCGTAGAGATTATCCGTTGAATGAGAAGAACCTGGATTTTTGGGTAAATGAAAAGGAGAGTCCATATACAGAGGTAAAACGTTTTGACTGGTACCGTGGGTATCATGTTGGTGGACGTTCTTTAATGTGGGGGAGACAATCTTATCGTTTGGGCGATTTGGATTTTGAAGCTAACTTAAAAGATGGCCACGGTGTGGATTGGCCGATTCGTTATAAGGATATTGCCCCTTGGTATAGTTATGCTGAAAAATTTGCGGGTATCTCCGGAAATAGAGATGGTGTACCATCTTTGCCAGATGGAGAATACATGCCAGCAATGGCGATGAACATTGTTGAAAAAGACCTGGCTGAGCGTTTGAAAAAGCAATATGGTGGTCAACGTCATTTCATCATGGGTAGAACAGCCAACATTACTGTTCCGCATCATGATCGTGTAAATTGTCAATATCAAAATCAATGTTGGTTGGGTTGTAATTTTGGTGCTTATTTCAGTACGCAATCGGCAACTCTTCCTGCAGCACGTAAAACAAACAATCTAACTTTACGTCCTTTTTCTATCGTAACAAAGATTATCTACGATAAAAACACGAAAAAGGCAAAAGGTGTTGAAATTGTTGATGCTGAAACAAACCAAACGTATGAGTTTTTCGCTAAAGTAATTTTTGTTTGTGCATCTGCATTGAACTCGACTTGGGTGTTAATGAACTCAGCTACAGATGTTTGGGAAGGCGGTCTGGGTAGCAGCAGCGGTGAATTGGGCCACAATTTGATGGATCACCATTTCCGTTGTGGTGCCGGAGGTAAAATAGATGGATATTTGGATAGCTATGTATATGGTCGTAGACCAACAGGCTTGTATGTGCCACGTTTTGTAAATGTAGAAGGTGATACCAAAAAACGTGACTATGTACGTGGATTTGGTTACCAGGGTGCTGCAGGTCGTGGACGTTGGTCTGGTGCTGTTGCCGAGATGGAAGTTGGTGGTGCATGGAAAGATGCGATCTGTGAGCCAGGTGACTGGACTGTTGGTTTTACTGCTTTCGGAGAAACCTTGCCATATCACGAAAATAAAATTACACTTGACAAGAGCAAAAAAGATAAATGGGGCTTACCTGTATTATCATTTGACGCTGAGATCAAGGATAATGAATTGAAGATGCGTGGCGACATGCAAAATGAAATGAAGGAAATGTTGGAAAGCATTGGCGTAAAAGATACCTATACGTACGATAACGTATATGGTTTGGGCCAAGGTATCCACGAAATGGGAACTGCCCGCATGGGACGTGATCCAAAAACTTCGGTATTAAATGGTAACAACCAAGTTTGGGATGCATTGAATGTTTTCGTAACGGACGGTGCTTGTATGACTTCTGCAGGTTGTGTCAACCCTTCATTGACGTATATGGCACTTACTGCTCGTGCGGTTGATTTCGCAGTGAGCGAATTGAAAAAAGGTAACATCTAATAGCTAAAGATTGATAACAATGGAAAATAACTCAAATAAGACGAGTAGAAGAGGTTTTATAAAGAGCGCGGCAACAGCTGCTGCGGCTTTTATGATCGTCCCTCGCCATGTATTGGGCGGAAATGGCTTTACAGCTCCAAGTGACAAATTACAAGTAGCAGGTATTGGTGTAGGGGGTAAAGGTTTTAGTGACATCAATGCATTCCATGATTCAGGAAAAGCAGATCTTGCTTTCTTGTGTGATGTGGACGACCGTCGTGCAGCTGGTGCGTTGAAACGTTACCCGAAAGCAAAGTATTACAAAGACTACCGTGAGATGTTGGATAAGGAGCACAAACGTATAGAAGCCGTTTCTGTATCAACTCCAGATCATCAACATGCGATTCAGGCACTTGCAGCTATGCAATTGGGTAAACACGTGTACGTTCAAAAACCGTTGACTCACGATGTATGGGAAGCGAGAGCATTGACGCATGCAGCTAAAAAATATAAAGTGGTTACCCAGATGGGAAATCAAGGTGCATCGAATGATGGACCACGTTTTGTACGTGAGTGGTATGAAGCAGGTCTGATCGGTGATGTACATACGGTATATTGTTGGACAGATCGTCCGGTATGGCCTTCAGGTATTGCATGGCCTACAGGCAAGGCCGAAGTTCCAAAAGAATTGGATTGGGACCTTTGGTTAGGTACAGCGCCTTATAAAGAGTATGTGGATAAATTGGTGCCTTTCAACTGGCGCGGCTGGTGGGATTATGGTACTGGCGCATTGGGCGATATGGGCTGTCACTTGTTGGAAGTTCCTTTCAGTACCTTGGGATTGACATATGTACAGGATGTACAGGCAACTGTAGGATCGGTGTATGTGGATGAATTCAAACGTGGATATTTCCCTGAAAGCTGTCCTCCGTCGAGCCATGCGACATTAACATTCCCTAAAACACCACGTACCAATGGTCCGGTGACTTTACATTGGATGGATGGTGGTATTCAGCCTGCTCGCCCGGATGAATTAGGTCCAAACGAAATTTTTGGTGATGGTGGTAACGGTATCTTACTTGTAGGTACAAAAGGTAAAATCCTTGCGGATACCTACGGCCAGAATGCACGCTTGTTGCCGACTTCAAGAAAAGAGCAGGTGGCACAGAAATATGCCCGTGTACCAGGACAAGAAGGTGGACACTACGCACAATGGGTTGAAGCTTGTCAGGCTGGATACGGCAAGAAAGAAGTAAGTTCACCTTTTGAAATAGCAGGTCCGTTGACAGAAGCTTTATTAATGGCTAACCTGGCAATCAGAGGTGCTGATTTACGTATTGATGGTAAATACCCTGGACGTAACCTGAAATTGTTGTGGGATAACGATAACATGCGTGTCACCAACTTTGACAACGTCAATCAATATGTAAAACGTAATTACAGACAAGGTTGGGAAATGAAATATAATTTCTAAAATTAAGATATTTAGTAGTATGAATAGAAGAGAAGCATTACAACGAGTTGCCTTAATTTTAGGAGGTACCGTTATCGGCGCTAATTTATTTTTGGAAGGTTGTACACGCTCAGCAACCAAAGATGTGCAAGCATTATTTGAAGCGAAGACAACTGATTTATTAGGTGACTTGGCTGAAGCAATCTTACCAGCTACCGCAACTCCGGGTGCGAAAGAAGCAGGGGTAGGAAGTTTTATCCCAGTCATGGTTCGCGATTGTTATACGGAGAAGCAACAAAAGGCATTTTTAACTGGTTTTGCGAGCTTAGATGATAAGGCAAAAGAGGTGAAAGGAAAACCATTCCTGGAGCTTTCTGCGGAAGACAGAACGGCTGTTGCAGCTGCTTTGGATAAAGAAGCAAACGAGTTTAATAAAAAGCAAGCTGAAGATCAAAAGGATATTCTGGAGAAGAATAAAGAAAAACAAAATCAATTGTATAATTATGTTGAGAACGATCCACCACATTGGTTTACGATGTTCAAGCAATTGACATTGACCGGTTTCTTTAACTCGGAGCTGGGTTGTACAAAAGCATTACGTTTTGTGAAGATTCCGGGAAAATTTGATGGTAACCTTCCTTACAAAAAAGGCGATAAGGCATTTGCATAAACGATGCGCTATGTAAGATAAAAAGGGAGGCCCGTAGCCTCCCTTTTTTTATTGTTTCGCGTTCTTATCTTGTTTTCCCTTTTTATTTTGTTTCTATGGCTAGCGCAAAATGAATGCGCTGCTGTTTGGTCACTGTCATAAAGTAACCCTGATCTGTCGCATCACCATTAATCTCTACGGTATCATTATAGCGTAATTCGCGCAGGTAATTCATCTCTAATGATTTGATTTGATTGGTCAATACAAGCTCAATGGGCAACCTGTCCATACACCAGTCCAGGTATTTTACATTGTTGGCGTGATTGACAATATCCAGGTCCGAGAGCTTAACACAATATTCATCAAGATTTTTGACTGTCTGGGAAATATCCAATTTTGAAAATGGCCGTTGTGTTGCGGGACGATCCGGATAGGTGGTAAAATTTTCGGTGGAAATCGCGAGTGTTTCAGAGCTCCGCTTCACGGTATTGATGACAGCCCAATAACTGGTTGCCGTAACATAGATCTGTCCATTGACGGTAATTTCGAAATTCCGTGTTGAGCGTGCGCCCTCTAATTCCTGTATCCAAGTTTTAACCTTGACGATGTCCATCCATTTGGGCAATCGTGCAATCTCTATACGTATGCGGCTAAGTACCCAAGTTTGGTTATGTTTGGCCATTTCTTTAAAACCGAATCCCACAGCATTGGCGTGTTCTCCCGCGGTAAGCTGCAGAATATTGGATAAATCGGAGAAACGAATACGGCCATTAGAATAGCATTGCGTGAAATAAATTTCCCACTCTTTTTCAAAAACAGATTTTTCCATTTACATATTTTTTTGATCAAAAATAGGTAATATGAATGATTTGGGCTATAAATTCAAAATGAAATGACACTATATTTAGATATCTCGTTATAAATGCCTGTTGGACCTGCCGGTGACCCTCAAAGGGGAGTAGTGTGTCCAAAGTACAATCGTTTTTTTATTGTAAAATAAATGATAGTTTTCAAGGATTTAATTGATTTTTATCATGGGAATCGGTAGATTTAAATAAGCCAATGGCAGAAAGAGATAAAATAAGATTGGCTTTAAAGCGTTATAAGAGTAGCATAGCGCAAAACAATAATTTACACATTAAATGCTAGTATTATGGTTGGAGAACTAATAGCTAAAGAGGAAATTCCTCAATTTAAATTTATCCCGGCGAGTGAAGATAAGACAGCGACTTTTATGGATAAATTGAAAGGGGCACTTCGGTTGGGAAATGAGTTTAAATCCAAAACTGAAATCGCCTTTGAGACTGATTCCGGACCAAAGCGTATCGAGACCACCGTATGGTCGTTAACCGATAGATATATTCAGATTAAAAGTGGCGTGTTAATACCACTGAAATCTATTATAGCAATAGACTATTAAATAGACAAACGAAAGGCTCCTCATTTAGTTAAGGAGCCTTTCGCTTTTTAAGAATAGATGCTGCTGAAAAGCGCTTCAAAATCCTGTCCCTTCATGAAGAGGACCTCATGCTGAAAGAAATTTCTAGTATGTTTCGCCTGTCAATTCTTTTAGCCTTATTTCGGATACCTTTGCATCATATTGTGCTGTATAGCTCCGAGTCATTACATTGATGTAGTTTAACTGCGCTGTTCTTACTTCCAAAGTTGTGATGGTACCGATACGGAATTTATCCATGGTGATGTTTAAATTTTCTTTTGCCAGCTCCTCGTTTTTCCGTTCTACATGAGCCAGTTCCATATTGGTGATGTAGGTTTGGAACAGCGTTCTGACCTGTGCCTGAATATCTTGTTTTTGTTGTTGTATCTGCAGCTCAGAACCTTTAATCTGAAATTTAGCGATCCGTTCGTTTCTATTTTGAAGAAATCCATTGAAAATATTAAGGGAAGCCGATATACCGTAGGTAAGACCTCTATTTTTATTTTCTGTCGAGAAACCGAGGGAGGAGTGGGATTCGTTCCAGTTGTAACCACTGTTTAATCCAATTTTGGGATAACGTTCGGCCTTAACTGCTTTTAAGTTGAGTTCGGCCACCCGATTGTTGATGATGGCGAGCTGGATTTGTGGATTTTGGCGATCGGCAATTTCGATCAGATTACCAAGTTTAAGATCCGTATCAAGTTTCATTTCATCTTCAACCTGAAAATCTAGGCTCAAGTCGCGTGTCATCAGCTGATTGAGGTAAGTCTTGGTATTTTTGAAGCTTTCCTGCTGTCTGAGTAAGTTTGTCTGATCGGTATTTAAATCGACTTTCGCATTCAGGAGATCCAGCTTGGAGCCTTTTCCGATCTCCAGGCGATTTTCGGCCAGCGTGACGCGGTATCTCGATAAGGTAATGGTGGTATCCAGTGCGTTTATCAGGCGCTTTTGCTGCACCAGATTGTAATAGGTTGCCATGACTTCGCTGAGCTGGGTGATCACTTGATATTTGATCTCCGCTTCCCCTTGGCGTTGTATTTCTTTGAAGCGATCGCGACGGGCAAACATACCCAATCCATCGAATATCGTCCAGTTTAGGTTGACTCCATAAGACATGTTGTCGTTTTTTGCATTGGAGATCTGCTGTATTTGACCATCTGCTCTGACCTGTCTGGAGTTCTGGATGGAGTTGCTTCTGTTGAACGTTCCAGTTACTGCTGGAAGCATACCGGCGCTTCCTAAACTGGTATTCTCCATATCAATGTTATTGTCATTTTTAGCCAGGAGAATATTGAAGTTATTGCTCAACGTGGTTTTCAGTGCATCTTCCAAAGTCAGTACTTCTTGCGCCCGAGCTTGAAACATGATGGAGTAAAGTAATACTAATAGGATGAAATTTCTCTTCATGTCTTTATTATTCGTAGCTTTTAATGTTATCAAATTCAGGTCTATGCTTTTTTTGTCTTGACCACATGTAATAGATCGCCGGGATAATGAATAAGGTTAGGATAAGGGAGAATATTGTACCGCCAACGATCACAACCCCCATACCAATTCTGCTGGTCGAAGCAGCTCCAAGTGACATGGCGATCGGTAATGCACCCAAGGCGATGGCTAAACTTGTCATTAGGATCGGTCTGAGGCGTGATTCGGCAGAGTGCATAATTGCCTCAAATTTTTCCATCCCTTCTTCACGCATTTGGTTGGCAAACTCAACAATCAGGATACCATTTTTGGTCACGAGACCGATAAGCATAATTGTTCCAATTTGACTGAATATATTCCAGGTTTGATCAAATAGCCATAGACTTATTAGTGCACCGGCAACGGCCATAGGCACCGTAAGGATAATGATAAATGGGTCGAGGAAGCTCTCAAATTGGGCTGCCAAGATTAGATATATAAGCAATAAAGCAAGACCAAAAGCAAATAAGGTATTGGAGCTACTTTCAACGAAGTCACGTGATTCACCACTAAGGTCAGTGGTGAAGCTCTGGTCGAGTACCTTTTCTTTTATGCGATCCATTGCTGCAATTCCGTCGCTCATGCTCATGCCTGGCGCCAAGCCAGCTGAAACTGTAGCCGACATGTACCGGTTATTGTGGTAGAGTTGTGGTGGGCTGCTTTCTTCCCTGACGCTTACGACGTTATCTAACTGGATAAGCTGACCGATGTTATTACGTACATAAATTGAAGCAAGGTCTGTCGGCGTAGCTCTACGGTCGTTTTCAACTTGGCCAATGACCTGATATTGTTTGCCATCACGCATAAAATAGGCGAAACGTTGACCGCTTAACAACAATTGGAGGGACTGTGAAACGTCAAGTACGGAAACACCCAGACTAAGTGCTTTCAGACGATCAATTTCGACATGCAGTTCGGGCTTGTTGAACTTCAGGTTGATATCCGTTGTCGAGAATGCTGGATCGCTGTTGACCTCATTCATAAATTCGGGAATCTTTTCCTGAAGTTTTTCAAAATTTTGTGCTTGGATAATGTACTGAACAGGTAATCCACCTCTTCGATTCATGGATATCGTTGGCGTTTGAGAAACATTTACGCGTACGGCATCGTATTGTTTTGTCCATTTAGTGAGCTCCTTGGCAATATCGTCCTGTGATTTTTTGCGCTCACCAGGATCAACCAAAGTCATCCGTATACGTCCGGAGTTGACTGAGCTCGCGCCGAAACCCGGAGAGGTAATGTTTAAACTGATTTTGTTTTCAGGAATGGAGTCGTAGACCAATTTGTCCAATTCCTGCATGTAGCGATCCATGTATTCATAGGTGGCACCTTCAGGACCTGTTACATTGACGGAGATGTTACTTCTGTCATCATAAGGCGCTGTTTCCTTTTTAATGGAGGAGAAAAGGATACCAATAATGATAAAACATAGGATCAGAATTGGAAAGCTTATCCATTTGAATTTCATAAATTTTTCCAGAGCCTTGGCATAACCTTTATTCATTTTGACAAACATGGGTTCTGTCCAATCGTAAAACTTCGTCTTTTTGTGGCCACCACCTTTGATCAGATAAGCGTTGAGCATCGGTGTAAGGGTGAGGGAAACAAATGCCGAAACCAATACGGCCGAGGCGATGACGACACCAAATTCCCGGAACAGCCTTCCCACAAAGCCCTGAAGAAATATAACCGGTAAAAATACCGCTGCAAGTGTAATTGAAATGGAAATAACAGCGAAGAATATTTCCTTAGACCCTTTTAGCGCGGCTTCAATTGGAGACATTCCTTCTTCAACTTTCTTGAAGATATTTTCGGTAACAACGATCCCGTCGTCGACGACAAGCCCCGTCGCGAGTACAATAGCGAGTAGCGTCAGTACATTGATGGAAAAACCAAAAATATACATAATAAAGAATGTCGCAATCAAGGATACCGGAATATCCAATAACGGACGTAACGCTATGCCCCAGTCTCGAAAGAAAAAATAAATAATTAGAGTGACCAGTATGATCGAAATCAGGAGTGTCTCGGCGACTTCTTCAACTGATTTTTTGATGAATGTCGTATTATCAGAAGCGATGTTGAGTATAATATCCTGCGGCAGATCTTCTTTGATCTGATCGAGCATTTTATAAAAATTGTTGGCAATATCAAGGTAATTTGTCCCCGGTTGCGGAATAATGGCAATACCGACCAGCTGTTTACCATTACTCACCATTTTTGTTTCGAGATTCTCAGCGTCTATTTCGGCCCGACCAATATCGGTAAACTTGACGATACGGCTGCTGTCGGCTTTTAGAATGATGTTGTTGAATTGATCGGGGGTAGACAGATTGCCTATAGTTTTTACGGTGAGCTCGGTTGTGTTTCCGACAATTTTTCCCGAAGGTAATTCAACATTCTGATTATTTAATGCTGTACGAATATCTGAAGCCGTGATACCATAGGCAGCCATACGGTCGGGATTGAGCCATAGCCGCATGGCGTAACGTTTTTGGCCATAGATCTGTGTGCTGCTGACGCCGGGGATGGTTTGTAACCTTTCAGAAATCACATTTTCGGCGTAGTCGCTCAGGGACAGTTTGTCGCGTGTCTCACTTTGCAATGTCAACGTAATAATGGGATCGGAATCCGCATCGGCTTTGGATACCACCGGTGGAGCATCAATATCCTGTGGTAGGCTTCGGACGGCTTGGGATACTTTATCCCGGACATCATTTGCGGCTTCCTCCAGGTTCTTTTTTAAATCAAACTCGATGGTAATATTGCTGGATCCCTGGTTACTCGAAGAAGAGATGTTACGAATACCATCGATCGAGTTTATGGCCTTCTCTAGTGGCTCGGTAATCTGAGATTCAATGATATCAGGATTGGCACCGGCATAATTTGTTCTGACAGAAACAATGGCGGGGTCAATGGAGGGGTATTCGCGTACGCCCAGAAAACTAAAACCAATATAGCCAAACAAGATGATGGTAATATTGACGACAATAGTTAAAACAGGGCGTTTAATAAAAACTGCAGATAAATTCATGTACAACTAGTTAGCTAATGATACCTTAACTTTTGCTCCATCTTTTAAAGACAGAACGCCCGTGGTTAAAACGGTGTCGCCGGCACTGATGCCAGATAGAATAACGATGTCCTTGTCGGTACGTGCACCTGTTTCAACCTTCACTTCCTTGGCGAGGCCGTGCTGTAGTACAAAGACCTTCTTTCCGTCCTGTACGGGAACAATAGCTTCTGTAGGAATGGATATCGCATCGTTTTCCACTTCGATCGGCACAATAACGTTAACAAAGGATCCGACTTTCAATTTGCCCTGATCGTTCGTCGCTCTGGCGCGGACAGTGAGTGTTCTGGTGTTAAGTGATACTTGTGGTTCAATAGCGTAAATGTTTGCTGTAATGATCGTTGGGTCGTTGGCTACACTGAACTCAATGGGCATATTTATTTTAACTATATTGCTGTATTTTTCGGGCACTGCAAAAGTAACTTTGACAAGATTGTCCTTCACTAAATTTGTAATCAGGGTACTGGATGAGACAATGGCACCTACGGAAATGTTCCGAAGTCCAATCATGCCACTAAAAGGGGCGCGGATGGTTGTTTTGGATATTTGTGCCTGAATCAACTGGATCTGTGCTAAGGAGGTTTTTAAGGCTGCACTGGCAATATCAAACTCTTCCTGACTGATTGCTCCTTTTTGCAACAGCAGTTTGGCCCGACGTTCATTTTCGGCATTCAGCTGATTTGTTGTTTGCGCTTGTCTTAATTGTGCCTGCAGCTCAATATCATCGATCTTGATCAAGGGCTCGCCCTGTTTGATGCGCTGTCCTTCAGAGAAATAGATTTTGGTGATTCGACCACTTACTTCACTTCTGATTTCAACCTGCTCTTCTGCGTCAATGCTTCCCGAGAGATTAATGGATCTATCGGCGACGGAAGATTTGGCAATGATAGCCTGTGCGGGGACGGGCATATCTTTTTTTCCATTGGGCTTATCAGCTTCTTTTTTATCTTTTTTAGCAGTTATCAGAAAGTATCCACCTCCAAACACAGCACAGGCCAAAAGGAGGTAAATGATCGATTTTTTATTCATACGATATAGTCTCTTATGTACTTTTTACATTTAACAGGTAAATATAGGTTTATTATTATGCCGATATCAGTTGTCAAAAGGATTTTACAATACCACGAAAACTTTGCAAATGGACAGCGAAATGGACGAGCGCGAATGGTTGGAAATAAAAAAAGCTAGAAATAACTTTCTAGCTTCCTGTTTACTATTTCTTTGATTTTGCTTTTGGTTGGACTTCTTTTGGAGCCTCTTGTTTTACTTCCGCCTTGATTGCAGTTTTCGATACATGTGGTCTTCTTTTTCCAAAAGAACCATTCGATATTTTTCCTCTTCTGGTCTTGATGTCACCTTTTCCCATAGTGTGAAATATTTTGGTTTTAACAAATTTTATTAATTACCTAAATATACCACATTCTTTTTAGATATTCAATTTGTTCATTTTTAAATGATTGGAAAAATACGTTTTTGAACAGTTATGGTGAAATTTTGGTTAATGGTGTCGAAAAATAAATTATTGACCGGCTTGTTTTCGGCGACCAAATAGGGGATCTCTACTATTTTGTTCTTTAACTTGAGACGGTAGTAGCCGTATAATAAACCTTTGGTCGTTTGAATTGATTCGATTTTCTGAACGGCTTCTATGTCCTTAAACATGTTAAAAGCATAATTTTCTCCTTTGAGCTGTTCAATAAAAACTTCATTGGTTTTGGCATTGTACCAGATTTGCTGGCTTTTGAGCTTGCTAAAGTGGTTGTTGAACAGAAAAAGATAACCTAGCAGGAAAAAGGCTATCGGAAGCAGGAACAGGACAATTTTTATCTTCATGAACAGCAAGACGGTGATCAAAATGAGGACAACCCCCATCATGGCGTTGGAAACGCTCTTCTTTAGATTTGCCTGGATGACCGGAGATGAAGCTTCAATCAATTGAAAACCTGATTTTAAATTTCTGGACATATCCTCGGTAAACCCAAATAGATTGAATTTTTTGCGTATCACCAGATAAGCAATAAGAATAATAAGTCCAATGATCAAAAACCGCATATTTTTCTAATATTGTTCGTCTTCGTTCGGATACTGTACCGCTTTTACTTCGGCCACATAATGAGCTACTGCAGTTGTGATCTGTTCGTGCAAATTAGCGAAATGACGCATAAATTTTGGTTTGAAATCAGCATTCATACCCAGCATATCGTTAACCACAAGGACTTGTCCATCGCAATCCGGTCCAGCTCCAATACCAACTGTTGGAATCACCAATTTTTCGGTAACTGTTTTAGCTAATTTTGCAGGTATCTTTTCCAAAACAATGGCAAAACAGCCCGCCTCCTGTAAAGCGAGGGCATCGTCTATTAATTTAGCGGCTTCTTGTTCTTCTTTCGCCCGCACACCAAAATTTCCAAATTTATTGATGGATTGGGGAGTCAAGCCCAGGTGTCCACATACAGGGATGCCTCCGGCAATGATTTTTTTGATGTTTTCGATGATTTCAAGACCTCCTTCTAGTTTCAATGCGTGCGCACCTGATTCTTTCATCATACGTACGGCGGCATTGTAAGCCTCATTGGCGGAGCCCTGATAAGATCCAAATGGCAAATCTGCCAACACCATGGCACGTTCGGTACCTCTAGCAACGGCAGCGGCATGGTAGATCATATTATCTAGGGTGATAGGCAAGGTAGTTTCGTAGCCAGCGAATACGTTAGCAGCAGAATCTCCAATTAAAATAACGTCAACACCGGCTTGATCGACCATTTTGGCCATGGAGTAATCATAGCTTGTAAGCATAGAAATCTTTTCCTGACGTTCTTTCATGGCTTGCAGCATTGCTGTGCTTACTCGTTTCATTTCTTTGTTTACAGACATCTTAACTTATATTGTGTGTTCAAAAGTAAGCTTTTTATCATACATTGACCAATATTCTGCCTTGTGTTTTGTATTTTTGCAGAATGATACAAAATGAGACTCGTCTATTTAAATTCCCCAAATTTTCAGAATTAATCATCCATGAGGATGAAAATTTGATCGTTATCAATAAACCGCCGTTTGTCGCTTCGTTAGATGAACGTGAGGGAGGGGAGGTCAATATTCTTCGTTTGGCGAAGAAATATCATCCTGATGCACAGGTGTGCCACCGCCTGGATAAAGAGACCTCGGGTATTTTACTAATTGCAAAAAATCCAGAAACATACCGTACAATCTCCATTGCATTTGAAAAAAGAAAAGTGAATAAGATTTATCATGCGGTCATAGGAGGTACACATACTTTTCAGGACTTGCTTGTCGATTTACCCATCTTGAACCAGGGCAATAAAAACGTATCTATTGACCGTGCAAACGGTAAACCGGCCGAGACCATCTTCAATTCGATCAAATACTATAAGAATTATACTTTGGTGGAATGTAAACCTATTACAGGACGTATGCACCAAATCCGTATTCACCTCGCCACACAACATGCCGCTATCGTGGGGGATAACATGTATCGCGGTAAACCTGTGTATTTGTCCCAAATTAAGAAAAGGGGATATACATTGTCGAAAGATGAAGAGGAGCAGCCTATTATGAAACGTTTTGCACTCCATTCAAAACAGGTTGAATTTGAGTTGAATGGAGTTAAGATGGCTTTTGAGGCACCTTATCCAAAGGATTTTGCGACCTTATTGAAGCTGTTGGATAAGTTCGATGCTTAATACCGGGATTGCCTAATGAGTCCAAAGACAAGAAACATCATCGGAAATGTTGTATTTGTACTGCTCATCGGTTTGTTGATCTGGCCAACAAGTAGAAGTTATTTTCAGCAATTTTTAATGAAATTGGGGTTTTTCAACCCTAAACTGGAGCTTGTTTCAACTACTAAAGAATCCGACAGGCGGGCTCCAGAGACTTCATTCAATCATGTCTCCTTTGTCAATTCGCGGGGAGAAACAATCAAGGTGGCGGATCTGAAGGGAAAAGTGGTCTTTATTAATTTTTGGGCAACCTGGTGTGCTCCCTGTCGTGCCGAAATGCCTTCGATCAATGTACTCTATGAGCGGTATAAAGATGACCCAAATATAGTGTTTTTAATTGTGGAGATTGAAGGCGACAGGGCTAAGGCAGAGGCTTTCATGAAAGAACAGCAGTTAATCCTACCAATTAGTTTTCCAAATAGCGATATTCCAAAAGAATGGCTCTCGGGACCGATTCCATCAACGGTGATATTGGACAAAGCGGGTAAGATCGCGACACGGCATGAAGGTATGGCGGATTATTCAAGTCCGGATGTAGGCAAATTTATGCAAGATTTAATCAATAAATAATTTTTAAGATCTCTAAATATAGTATGACAAGAGCAGAACTTATTCATCAAATAAAAGCGAAACGCTCATTTCTATGTGTCGGACTCGATACAGACCTCACCAAAATCCCGGAGCATCTTTTAGATGATGAGGATCCGATCTATAGCTTCAATAAGGCCATCATAGATGCAACAGCTGATTTATGTGTTGCCTATAAGCCTAATATTGCGTTTTATGAATGTTATGGTATTAAAGGCTGGCAGTCGCTTCAAAGAACCTGGGCAGCGTTGCCAAAGGATTGTTTCAGTATTGCTGACGCAAAAAGGGGCGATATCGGTAATACGTCGGGACGTTATGCGATGGCATTTTTTGATGAAAAGACGTCTGGACTTGGATTTGATAGTATTACTATCGCACCTTATATGGGGAAGGACTCGGTGACACCATTTTTGGATTTTAACGATAAATGGGCAATCGTACTTGCGTTGACATCGAATGAAGGTAGCCTGGACTTTCAAAATTTTGAAAACAAAGAAGGATTGCAATTGTTCGAACAGGTGATCGATAAAGTCAATACTTGGGGTACACCTGATAATTTGATGTATGTGGTCGGAGCAACACGTGGGGAGGGCTTTATTAAAATTAGAGAACATGCACCAGATCATTTTTTATTGGTTCCAGGAGTGGGGGCTCAAGGCGGCTCGCTTGAAGATGTTTGTAAATTTGGTATGAACAAAGATTGCGGGCTTTTAGTAAACAGCACAAGGGGAATTATCTATGCCTCAAACGGACGTGATTTCGCTGAAAGGGCACGGGAGGAAGCGCTGATTCTACAGAAAGAAATGGAAGTAGAACTGTTAAAAGCAGGCATTATTTCCTGATTTGACATTTAATAATTCATTCGTAATACTTACCTTTGCAGCATGCCAGAAAAAATTATAATTCTAGACTTCGGGTCTCAATACACACAGTTAATCGCTAGACGTGTCAGAGAACTAAATGTGTATTGTGAGATACACCCGTTCAATAAATTGCCAGATTTTGACGATACCGTAAAAGGTGTTATCTTTTCGGGAAGTCCTTATTCTGTTAGACAAGAAGACGCACCGCAAATTGATTTTGTTGCTATTCAGGATCGTTTCCCACTTTTAGGAGTTTGTTACGGAGCGCAATACATTGCTCAAAAATCAGGAGGTGAAGTGTTGCCATCTGAAATTCGTGAATATGGTCGTGCAAATCTGCAGTTTGTCAATAGCGAGAATGAATTATTGGCAGGAGTACCCATTCAATCGCAGGTATGGATGTCACATGGAGACACCATCAAAGAAGTTCCTGCAAATTTTGATATTATTGCAAGTACGGATAAAGTGCGCGTTGCAGCTTATCAAGTAAAAGGCACCCGTACCTATGGTATACAATTCCATCCGGAAGTAACACACAGTACAGATGGTGCTATCTTATTAAAAAACTTTGTTGTAAACATTTGTGGTTGTGCACAGGATTGGACACCAGACGCATTTGTTGAAACAACAGTATCCGCTTTGAAAGAACAATTGGGTGACGATCACGTTATCATGGCTTTGTCAGGGGGCGTAGATTCGACAGTAGCAGCGGTATTGTTGCACCAAGCAATTGGAAAAAATTTACATTGTATTTTCGTAGATCATGGTCTGCTTCGTAAAGATGAATACGAGCAGGTATTGGATTCTTACAAAAATATGGGGTTAAATATTAAAGGAATAAATGCCAAAGATTTATTTTATGGTAGATTAGCTGGGATCTCTGAACCAGAAGAGAAACGCAAAATCATTGGTAATTCATTTATTGATGTTTTTGATGAAGCTGCAAAAGAAATCCAAAAGGAATTACCTGAGGGAATTGAAGCGAAATGGTTGGGACAAGGCACAATTTACCCCGATATTATCGAGTCGGTTTCAGTGAAAGGACCTTCAGCAACAATCAAATCACACCATAACGTTGGTGGTTTACCTGATTTTATGAAATTGAAAGTCGTAGAACCACTTAAAACGTTGTTTAAAGATGAAGTAAGAAGAGTAGGAAAAGCTTTAGAAGTGGATCAGGCAATTTTAGGCAGACATCCCTTCCCTGGACCAGGTTTGGCAATTCGTATTTTAGGTGATATTACGCCTGAGCGTGTACGTATTGTACAAGAGGCTGATGCGATCTTTATCAATAACCTGAAGGAAGCTGGCTGGTACGATAAAGTATGGCAAGCTGGTACAATTTTCTTGCCAGTGCGTTCTGTAGGCGTGATGGGTGACGAGCGTACTTACGAGCATGTTGTTAGCTTACGTGCAGTTGGTTCTCTTGATGGAATGACTGCGGATTGGATACATTTACCATATGACCTGTTGGCAAAAATTTCAAATGAAATTATCAACCATGTGAAAGGAATAAACAGAGTTGTATATGATATCAGTTCAAAACCGCCCGCTACAATTGAGTGGGAATAAAATATGGGTTGCGGCACTTGTAGCATTATGCCTTGCAAGCTGTACAACCAAAAAAAGCACAGTATTGCGTTCGCCTTCCTCTGGTCAAGGCGAACAGCAAACTGCTGTGACTAAACCGGCCGTTGACAAAGAGACGACGATTGCCAAAGTGGGCGATGTGCAAAATGTCAATGGGCACGCCGTGAAGAATAATCGAATAGCACTACTATTGCCATTTGAGTTAAGTGGTATTGCCGGTACAATTACAAAAGAAGATGTGGAGCGTTCTTCCCTGGCACTTGATTTTTATCAGGGGTTTCAGTTGGGCCTTGACAAAATTGCCAAAGAGGGCGCTTTATTTGATTTACAAGTAATTGATTCTCGAGACAATGTTGCCTATAATGCGACCTTGGGGACAGCGGTCAATGTGAAGGATGCCGTACTTGTGGTGGGCCCAGTGTATCCACGTGAGATAAAAAGCTTTGGGCAAACATTTGCAAATAAGAATGTGCTGCAAGTTTCTCCCTTGGCGGCCACTATGGCTTCTGAATTTAGCTTACCTAATTTGGTTTCCATAACACCTTCTATTCGAACACATTCCGAGACATTGGCGAAATATGTTGCTGATCAATACTATACGGGTGATCAAATATTAGTATACGATGCCGGTGACGATGAAAGCAAACAGTTTCTAGTTAATTTTGTTAGCGAAATTTCAAAAGCCAATGCACAGGCAAAAGTGAAAACGGTTTATAATCTTGCTGAACTGGATAATAGTCTTGTCTTGACCGGTTCAAATCATATTGTAAGTGGTACAGCCAATAAGAATCTTGTTAAAGCTTTATTGGATAAGATGGACGAACGCTTTTTGAATCCAGGTAATCAATTTAAGTTGTATGGACATCCAAACATGGCTAAGCTTTCGTATGAGAATTTCGAAAATATGGATTTTTATGGACTTACTATTACTTCTTCCAACTTGGTGAATGAGAGTGATAGTGATACCCGTAAATTTATTGGAAATTATAAATCGGCTTATAAAGTGGACCCGTCTGAATTTTCTTATAAAGGTTATGACGCGGCGTTGTATTTCGGTCGATTGATCCACAAATATGGCGTAGATTATGTTAGCCGAATGACGCAGGATAAGTTTTCGGGATTGAATAGCGATTACAAATTTGAATTTTATCCAAAATGGGGCTATGCCAATAGAGCTTTGGGTATGATGGTTTATCACAACAAAAAATTTGAAAGAAAATAATCTTTGAATGGCGGAATTCAGTGAAAGACGTGTTCATCAGCAAATACGTAATTTTGAGCGGGCAATGGATGGTTTTGAAGCGGATCAACCCTTTTCGCGTTATTTGACTACTTTTTTTAAGCTGAATAAGCAAATGGGATCATCCGATCGCAAGGCTACTTCCCGTTTATGTTATAATTATTTTCGTCTGGGAACGGCAGCTTCGCAGCTGTCACAACAGCGTAGATTGGTGCTTGCGGAATTCCTGTGTGAACACGAAAGCCCCTTGGTGGCTCTTTTTGAGCCTTCGTACAGCGATAAGATCCATCTACCACTGAAGGACAAAATTGCATTTCTGGAATCAGAAGGCGTTTTTAACCTGAATGACCTCTTTCCATTTACGGATCATATTTCTGATGAGATCGACATGGTACAATTTTTAGAGAGCCAGTTGATACAGCCTTATTTATATATTCGGGTGAAACGCGGAAAGACAAAAGTCGTGTGTGCTATTTTGGATAACAATCAGATTCCTTATTCCATGATTGGCGATCAGACTATTGCCTTGAATAATGGAACATCCTTGCAGCGATTTGATACGCTGGATGGAATGATAGAAGTGCAGGATCTTTCTTCACAGCGCACGTTGGATTATATGGATCCAGCTGAAAAGGAATCCTGGTGGGATGCGTGCGCAGCTTCAGGTGGCAAATCTCTCTTATTGATGGACGCTTGTCCGACTGTCAATCTTTTGGTATCCGATGTTCGCATGAGTATTCTCCGAAATCTCGATGAACGTTTTGACCGTGCTGGAATCAAGCATTACCGAAAAAAAATACTTGATCTTACTAAGGATACCTTTGCGCTTCTTGGGAGCGAAAGATTTGATGGGGTGTTATTGGATGCGCCTTGTACAGGATCGGGGACTTGGGGGCGTACACCAGAAATGATTAGACAGTTTCGGGCTGCTAAGATTGGCGAATTCAATGCACTACAAAAAAATATTGCAAGTAATGTAGTAGGACATGTTAAAGTGGGCAAGCCTTTGATTTATATAACCTGCTCCATTTTTAAAGCGGAAAATGAAGATGTTGTCAATTACATTGTGGATAATTTTGGTTTTGAAATCGAACGCATGGACTATTTGAAAGGTTATGAAGAGAAAGCGGATAGTATGTTTGTGGCGCGATTGATTAAAAGGTAATTTTCAGAAGCAATAAAAGCAAAAGGCTATTTTTTCATTGGAAAAAATAGCCTTTTATATGTAGAAATCATTTAGTATCAGTCACATTTACTGGGAATAACGAGCACAGGGCAAGTTGATTTGCGAATGACTGACTCGGATACGGAACCAGAAATGAAATGGTCAAAGCCAGTCCGTCCATTGGTCCCCATAATAATAAGATCGGCGGACCACTCGTGGGATGCCGCCAGAATTTCTTCTTTAATGGATCCGATTCGATTAAAAAGATAAACTTCGCCTGCACCTGTAAACTCGCGGCTTATTTTCTCAAGGTATTTTTGTGCATTATCCTGTTCCATTTCCGATACTTCCGGAACAATGATAGGTTGCTGACCTAATAGTGGATCCGCGCCAAAGTTGGCCGGAGAAGTAGGGGGAACAACAGTGACAAGCGCTATGGAGGCTCCAAATACTGCGGCCATTTCTTTGGCATATAGTATCGCCTTCTCTGAGCATGGTTCGTCGTCGACAGCGACGAGTATCCTTTTGAATTTTGAGTTTGTATTGTCCATTTCTACTATAATTAATTTATCTTCGTCATATAATATATAATCACATTTTTGACGATTTTGTTTTGTTTAGCACATGAAATATGGTATTTGTACACTAGCTCTCGTTCCGTTACGTTCAGAACAGGCACACCGCAGTGAAATGGTTTCTCAGGTATTGTTTGGGGAACTTTTTGAGATCCTTGATGAACAGGCCGATTGGACCTCAATACGTCTATTGGAAACGGACTATTTGGGTTGGATTCAAAACGGACAGTTTCAGGAACTAAACGACTTGGATAGGCAACATTATCTGAGTGGAAAACCTACTATCGTTGGACGGGAGGGTGGAGTTCTTTTTACCGATACAACACAATTTCAGCTCTGTCATGGTACCAAGCTTTATCTAAATACAGGGAATACCGTCAATTTATCGCCATTGACATTAACGTATCAAGGTAGTATCAATACCTTTACCAGAGAGCAATTTGAAACCGAGGTGGTGCGATTGGCCTTAAGTTATAATGACGTTCCTTATCTATGGGGTGGACGTTCACAATGGGGAATTGATTGCTCCGGTTTCTCCCAATTGATTTATCGTTGCTTTGACCTTTCCTTACCTCGCGATGCTTACCAGCAGGCGGAGATGGGGCAGACAGTGGATTTTGTTTCGGAAATACGGGTAGGGGATTTGGCTTTTTTCGATAACGCCGAAGGAAGGATTACCCATGTAGGGATTATGCTGGATCGCGATACGATTATCCACGCTTCAGCGAAAGTGCGTGTCGATCGGATGGATGCGGAGGGCATTTTTAATACTGAACAGAACCGTTACACACACAAACTCCGGATTGTTAAACGGTATACATGATCGCGAAGGACATAAAAAAAGGCTATAAGTAATTATAGCCTTTCCTATTGTTAAATTCCGTACTGACTAGAAGTGGAATTGTACACCTAAAGTTGGCGCTAATGAGTTAACATTCAGACCAAATGTATTTACTGCAACGTCATTCGTTTTATCTTTATTGTAGTTGTAATATAAACCTCTGACTTTTAGTTCGATACCGATTTTGCTTGTCGGGAAGTAAGCTAAACCTGGTGCTAGTTCCACACCATATGATTCGAATTTATTTTTTGTCTCTACGTTATTTACTTCAGTTGTGGTTGTACCCCACGCCATTGGAACTGACAATTGAGCAAAGAATCTTACAGGGCCATTTGCAGAATACTTTCTAGCGAAAGGTGATACCTGAAAAGCATCGTTTTTAACGCTATTATCTTTACTTGTTTCAGTTTTTCCCCAGTTGTAACCAATTCCAGTACCAATTGCCAAGTTGTCGCTTACAAAGTAACCAACTGTTGGGTTGATTGAGAATGAATTATTTTTATGATCAGTATCTTTTACTTTTGATGTTTCGAAGCCAAGTTGACCACCAACCATAATTTTTCCTTGTTCAGTTTGCGCTTGTGCTGCTATTGTTAAACCTGCAATGGCAGTCAATGTTAGTAAAACTTTTTTCATGTCTTTTTTATTTAAAATAGTTTGTTCTAATAAGCCAGTAAATACTTCCTGACTTTTTAAATTTGTTAGTCAAATATCGAAATCTTATTTTAATTTTTTGTCACTAGATTGTCTAGATGTTTTGCCATTATGGTAATTGATAGTGGTTCAGCGCGTTAAAATTTAGTGTATTTTTATTTTTATCGTTTCTATTTAACGATAATGATATTGTCCTGACTTTTTGTTTTTAATTGTCAATTTCAAGTAAGAAGATAAAAAAAAGCCATTTGTCAACAGCGGACAAATGGCTTTTTTTTGTATTTGAAAGACCGATTTTAATCGAAATATTCTTTGATTCGCTCGAAGAATGATTTTTCACTTTTACCTGGTTGAGGTTTAAAGTTTGGTGATTCTTTCAGTTTGTTCAATAATTCTTTTTCTTCGTTAGACACAGCTTTTGGTGTCCAGATATTAACGTATACAAGTTGGTCCCCTTTGTGATAAGAGTTGACTTCGGGAATACCTTTTCCTTTTAACCGTAAAATTTTACCGCCTTGTGTACCGGGCTCAATTTTGATCTTCGCTTTTCCATCTATTGTAGGAACTTCCACGCTAGTACCTAAGGTCGCATCTACGAAATTAATGTATAGATCATAGATTACATTTAGTCCATCGCGTTTTAGACTTTCGTGTGGTACTTCTTCGATCAGGATAATTAAATCTCCTGGGACGCCGCCACGCGGAGCAGCATTTCCTTTTCCACTCATGGAAAGTTGCATGCCTTCACTTACA
Organism: Sphingobacterium sp. UBA7038; assembly: GCF_002494055.1. Lineage (NCBI taxonomy): Bacteria > Pseudomonadati > Bacteroidota > Sphingobacteriia > Sphingobacteriales > Sphingobacteriaceae > Sphingobacterium > Sphingobacterium sp. UBA7038. The sequence goes on along the minus strand of NZ_DLAV01000022.1, from coordinate 95,073 downwards.
CCCGCAGGAATATTGATCGCAATTGTTTCCTCACCGCGTTCGAGTCCTTCACCTCTACAAGTTGTACATTTTGCTGTGATTTCAACACCTTCACCATTACACGTAGGGCAAGTGCTTGTTGTTTGCATTTGTCCTAAGATGGTATTTGTTACTCTTCGAACTGATCCTGATCCGCCACAGGTTTTACAGGTATGGAACGAAGATTTATCTTTAGCACCAGATCCGTCACAAGAATGACAGACCACTTGTTTGTTGACCTTTACCTTTTTCTCGACGCCTTTGGCAATTTCTTCGAGTGTTAATTTAACTTTTATGCGTAAGTTGCTTCCGCGAGCTACCCGACGGCCGCCACGCTGGCCACCGCCACCGCCAAAGAAACTTTCAAATGGATGTCCTCCACCAAAGATATCACCAAATTGGCTGAATATGTCTTCCATATTCATACCGCCGCCACCGCCAAAACCACCACTTGCAGAATTACCGGCATGGCCAAATTGGTCATAACGTTGACGTTTTTGTGGATTGCTCAAGATATCGTATGCCTCAGCAGCTTCCTTAAACTGTTCTTCAGCTTCATGATCACCAGGATTTTTATCCGGATGGTATTTTATCGCTAATTTGCGATATGCTGATTTAATCTCCTTCTCGTCCGCTGATCGCGAGACACCAAGTATATCGTAATAATCTCTTTTTGACATCGTCTTAATATTATTGACCTATAACTACCTTTGCGTGACGGATCACTTTGTCACCTAAGTAGTACCCCTTTTCGATCACGTCAACTACTTTATTCTTTAATTCTGCTGTGGGTGCAGGAATTGCTGTGATAGCTTCTTGTAATTCAGGATCGAAGGCTTGGCCTGTGGTATCCATTTCCTTTAACCCCAATTGCGACAACGTTTGTCTGAATTTGTTGTTAACAATATCCATTCCTGTTTTTACAGATTCAACATCTGTCGCTGTTTCCATGGCTGTTAACGCTCTGTCAAAATCATCTAGTGTAGGTAATAGCTTACTGATGACATCTTTTCCTGCTGATTGAATCAATTCAACACGTTCTTTGCTTGTACGTTTTCTATAATTGTCAAATTCAGCAGAAAGACGAATGTATTTATCCTTTGCCTCTGCCAATTCTGCAGCCAATTTCTCTTCAGTAGACAGTTCTTCTGCTATATTATCAGCAGGCTGTTCCTGTTGTTCAGAAGAATTTGTTTCTACTGGATCTTGACCTTCATCGTAATAATTATCTTGCTCATTCATATCTTCAATGCTAAAATTAGATTCAAAAATTTACTCTATGCTTCGTTTGTCAAAGTTTTTGCCAAACAATAAAATTCCGACAGCTTGTCAGATTTTATTAAAAAAGCCTAACAATTTGTCGGAATCTTATTTTTATATGTCAGTTTTCTGTCTAGATACTGACATTGTCCTGTAATACCCCATCAGTAGTTTTGATGATGCGGGATGGCATATTACGGATAATGGTATAATCGTGTGTTGCCATTAAAATAGCCGTTCCCGAATTGGCAATGTCACGCAATAATAAGACGATTTCTTCTGATGTCGCAGGATCTAAGTTACCGGTCGGCTCATCTGCCAGAATAATTTCAGGATTATTTAGTAATGCGCGGGCAATTACAATGCGTTGTTGCTCACCACCAGAAAGCTCATGTGGCATTTTCTTAAGTTTGGAACGAAGCCCAACTTTTTCCAATACATCCAATATCCGGCTATCGATCATTTTCTTATCTTTCCAGCCTGTTGCTTTCAGTGCAAATTCGAGGTTTTTCTCGATGCTTCTATCGGATAAAAGATGGAAGTCCTGGAATACAATACCCAATTTTCTACGCAGGTAGGGAACATCATTTTCGTGCAGCTTTTTAAGATCAAAGCCCGCAATCATTCCCTCACCATTGCCGATGTATAAATCGCCGTAAATGATTTTTAGTAAACTACTTTTTCCACTGCCGGACTGGCCGATAAGATAAATAAACTCTCCTTTACCAATGTTTAAATTGACATTGGACAATACCAAATGTTTTTGTTGGAAGATATCAACGTTTTTTAATGTAATGACTTTATTTTCAATCATGGAAGCTAAAATTCTAATTTTTTAATTTGCCCAAAAGGCATTTCTTTAACCAGTTGCATGATATATTCTGCCTTTTCTCCTAATCCAATCTTATCAAGTGATTTATCTGGGCGGTCGACTCTAAAATATGCCAGCAAGGTGAAGGCATCATCTCTTAATTGAACATAATCAGGGATTTTGGCGACACCTTTTACTTTAATGATATACATAATTTCAAAGTTAGTATTTTTAATGCAATTTATTTACTATGAATTTAAAGGAAGCTTATTGGTTTGCGAATAAAAAATCCAATGTATTCACGCCGTCAGCAAAATCATCCAAAGCAGGGCATTGGCTCTCTCCAAAACGAAATACTGGCGAGGGCACATTTAAAGCTATTTCTGATACAACACATTGGATATTTTCTTGCGCTAATTGGAGTTTATTTTCAACTTCAGCCAGTGTTTCGTATGTTTCATAATAAACTACAGCAAGGGGAGAAGCTGTGCGCTCATCCTCCTTTAGCAATAAAAATCCATTATCAAAATGCTTGTCGCCGTTGATCAGATAGATGGATTTGTTGTAGTCGTAATTGTTATTATATTTAAAATGTTCCGTCACGTTGTTAAACGCAGCGATACCTTCGAAGAAGTGTGCTATTGGATAATCTTTTGGAATGAATAACTTTGATACAGAGCGACAGCCTAACCCAAAATAATCAAAGATGTCGGGTCCCAGTGATTCAAGCTGGTCGGGAGATTCTTGTCCACCGATGATGGCAACACTATTTCTATTGCGACGAATAATATGTGGTTTGGTTCCAAAATAATAGTCAAAATAACGCGAGCTATTGTTGGAACCTGTTGCTATAACCAGATCGAAATCTTTTAGTTTGTCAACAATTTCAAAGGCATCGGTAAAGGACGGGTCAATTTGTTTAAGGAGGCGGAGCACATAACTTGTCAATCCTGCGTCGTCCGATGAGACTTTGATTTTGGCTCTAAAGCCACTGATCAGTACCGATAGCATATCATGGAAGCCAACCAAGGGGATGTTGCCGGCCAGAATTAATCCTACAATTTTCGTTGAATTTAGATCTGGATAAGGAGCCAACCAGTGATTCAGCTTTTCTATTGTCAAATTGGCAGCAATGGCTTGAATGGCACGTTCAACATTTTGAGGCGTATACCAGGGGTTTTTATGTTGGGCGAATTGAATGATTTGAATCAAATCATCAGGTCGCTCTTGCAGCCGCTCGCCTAATTTTACAAATGCATTTATTCGTTGTTGCTTTGTCAAAATATTAAAATTTTAAAAGATGAATACACAAATTTGTATTATATTTGTGCTGTTAACATTAATCAACGTGAATCAACTAGCCTTATTGTTCAATCAGACTTTGTTTCATATTGATAATGCAAAAATAGTTTATTTATCATAATTGTGAGGTTATAAATGGCGATTAAAATTACAGACGAATGCATTAACTGTGGTGCTTGCGAACCGGAATGCCCAAATAATGCAATATACGATGCTGGTGTAACTTGGAAATTCTCAGATGGGACGGCTTTGGATGGGGTTATTGATTTTGGCGATGGTGTTACACTGGATGCCAACGAGTCTCAAGAAGCGATCTCTAATGAAGTCTATTATATTGTTTCAGATAAATGTACGGAATGTGTAGGTTTCCACGATGAGCCTCAATGTGCAGCGGTTTGCCCTGTAGATTGTTGTGTGGATGACGAAGATGTACGTGAATCGAACGATGAGCTATTAGCGAAAAAAGCTTGGTTACACGCGGAATAAATTTAGTGTTCCGTTAAAATATAAGGCAGGATAAGAAATTTTCCTGCCTTTTTTGTGCCTTTCTATTTTGGCGAAATCGATATTTTGTTGTGAATCTTGGCTATTTGGAATAATAATATTTGCAAAAGCATAGTATTTTTTTATTTTTGTTCTTTTGACCATTAAAATCTTTTAAATGTTAAAAACCAAAATAGGGTTGATAACCCTAATCACAGTTACATTAGCTTGTATCATTGCTGTATTATACGAATTTGATGTTGTAGGCTTTTCGCATGAATTTCTAATGGCTGTCCGTTGGATAGTTGCTACCGTTTTGGTTGTAAATGCGCTCTTTAAGAAAAATTTGACCACTTGGATTTTGACCTGTATGATTATGGGGATATTTGTCGGGTTGGATTTTCCAAATCTAGCGATTTCCCTGCAACCTTTGAGTAAAGGTTTTATCAAGTTAGTCAAGACGATTGTGGGACCGATTCTCTTTGCTACGCTTGTATATGGAATTGCAGGGCATTCTGATTTGAAACAGGTGGGACGTATGGCATGGAAATCGATGCTTTATTTCTTTTGCGCAACGACATGTGCTATTTTTATTGGTTTAGGTGCTATAAACCTGACTCGAGCAGGAGTGGGCGTTGATGTTGCACATATGCCACATGAAGAACTCCCTGCGCCGAAGGAAAGTATGGATGAGCATATCCTCAAAACCCTTCCGGACCATGTGCATCCTGTATACAAGTTCACTTCTTTTATACGCGACTTGTTTCCTGAAAATATTGTCAAATCTGTAGCGGATAACCAAGTTTTACAGATTGTTGTATTTTCAATTTTGTTCGGGATTGGCCTGGCAATGGTCGATGAGAAAAAGCGTAAACCCTTGGTTGATTTTACCGAGAGTATGTCTGAAACGATGTTTAAGTTTACGAACATGATTATGTACTTTGCGCCTATCGGGGTTGGTGCTGCCATGGCCTATACTGTGGGGCATCTCGGTGTCGATATCCTTAAGAATCTTTTCATGCTTTTAGCGACGCTGTATTTTGCTTTAGTATGCTTTTTATGCTTGGTATTGCTTCCTGTAGCTTTGTATTTAAAGATACCTGTGAAACGTTTTATAAATGCGATTAAGGAACCTGTTTCCATTGCATTTGCCACTACAAGTTCAGATGCGGCATTACCGAAAGCAATGAGCGCAATGGAGAAATTTGGTGTGCCACGTAAGATTGTTTCGTTTGTCATTCCGACAGGATATAGTTTTAACTTGGATGGTACTTCACTCTATTTATCATTGGCTGCCATCTTTGTCGCTCAGGCGGCTGGTATCCATTTGTCGTTTGGACATCAATTGATGATTGCATTTACATTGATGATTACCTCCAAAGGTGTTGCTGCTGTCCCAAGAGCTTCATTAATTATTTTGATTGCGACAGCGGATCAGTTTGGTTTACCAACATTTGTCATTGCTGCCATTTTAGGTATCGATGAACTCATGGATATGGCGCGTACCTCTGTAAATGTGATCGGAAATTGTTTGGCAACCGTTGTTGTTGCTAAATGGGAGGGTGAGTTTGATGAAGAAGCTCCTTATCGCGAAGATACTGAACAGGCGATCTAATAGAAATAACTAACGAATATTCGTTGCAGAAAAGCAGTCTTGACATCCCCGTTGAGACTGCTTTTTTATGAGCAAAAATAAGGACTTAGTTGAAACCACATTTTATTTCATAGAAGAGAATTTTTATGGAACGGAAAGCTGCTTGCAAGCTGTTGTTGATAGTCTGGTATGCTTTCCAATGGCTTGCAAGCAAACTATTTATATCAGCGCCCGTCAACGTAGTACCATAAATCACCTTGTTTTTTGAAGGTAGACTTTTCATGGTGAATATGAACTTCCATCTGTGGATCCAGATAATGTGCTTCAAACTCGACCGTATGGAGTGTAGATTTCAGGATCGCGAGTTGCATCCATTTATTGTCCCGCGCCCATTGCCCAATGGCCTGTTTATTTTGGAACCGTCGTGTTGAGGGGTGAAATGTATCGTATAGGAAATCGATCTGTTGTGTCACAAAAGCACTATAACGTGCACGCATCAATGCCTCTGCTGTGGTTGCTTTGGCATGGAAACGATGAATTTGTTGGCAGCATTCTCCAAAGGTATTGCCAGAGCCACAGGGGCATAATTGATCTGATGCTATCACTTGTATTTTAAAAATTTTACCAGCCTTTAATGGCGCCATTCTTGAAGACTTTTTTTGCGGTAGCTTCCACTTCAGGTGACTGATACGCTTGAATAAACTGCTGCACCTTTTCATCGTTTTTATTATCCGAACGGGCAACAATCAGATTAACGTAAGGTGATTCTTTGTCTTCTGTGAATAAGCCTTGTTTTTCGGGATCCAACCCAGCCTGAGCGGCGAAACTATTGTTGATGATGGCAATTGTAACCTGAGGATCATCCAGAACGCGCGGCAACTGTGGTGCCTCCATCTCAATGATTTTAACCTGCTTAGGGTTGCTTACTATATCTGTTACTTTAGGCTGTATGCCTACATTTTCTTTTAAGCCGATAATGCCCTCGCGTTGGAGAAGTAAAAGTGAGCGGCCACCATTGGTAGGATCATTGGGGATGGCAATACTGGCGCCAGGCTGTAACTCGGTGATGCTTTTTATTTTTTTAGAATAGGCAACGATCGGAAATACAAATGTGTTTCCGACGATGGTTAACTTTGTAAAACCGCGTTGTTTGGATTGTTCCTGTAAATAAGGCTGATGCTGAAATACATTTACATCGATATCTCCTTGATTTAGGGCTTCATTGGGCACAACATAGTCGTTGAAAGCTACCAACTCCACATCAAGATTGAACTTTTCTTTTGCAACCTTCTTAGCCGTTTCTGCAAGCTCCTTTTCTGGTCCGGATACCACACCGACTTTAAGGGTATTCTCTTTCTTTTCGCTGTTGTTGCATGCCACAATCGATACGAGACTGAAGGCTAAGATCGCAAATGCATAGTTCAATTTTTTCATATGATATAATTTATGTTAACGATGGTTTACTTTTTTTGAGATGTAGTCTCCTGTATACTGTAACAGGAATACGATTAAAATTAATAAAATTAGAACAGAATTCATGATAAAAGTATCATATCCGACATAACCATACTGATAACCAATCTGTCCAAGTCCACCGGCACCTACAGCGCCACCCATCGCGGAGTATCCAACAAGTGTGATCAACGTAATTGTTGCATTGTTTACCAGCGAGGGGAGAGCCTCAGGAAGTAAAACTTTGAAAATTACCTGTTGGGCATTTGCTCCCATTGCTCTTGAAGCCTCAATCAGGCCATTTGGAATTTCTAGAAGACTATTTTCCACAAGTCTTGCAATAAAGGGAGCTGCACCTATACTCAAGGGAACCAATGCTGCGGCCATACCAATAGATGTTCCGACAAGGTTGCGTGTAAACGGAATCATCCATACGATAAGTATAATAAAGGGGATAGACCTAAACACATTCACTAGCAATGAAACAAGTTGGTGCATGGCTTTGTTTTCAAGCAGTTGATGTTTGCGGGTCAAGAACAGGTAAATCCCGAGTGGAAGACCCAGTACAAAACCAAAGAAACCTGATAAGAAAGTCATGGTTAGGGTTTCTAAAGTACCCGATAGCAGAAGATTAAATACCTGATCAGACATAGCCTAAGATTTTAGTTTGTGAATGCTTTTCTTTTAAGAAAGATAGACTATGCATAACATTTTCTTTTTCACCCGATAGTTCGGCTAATATAACACCAAATTTCATTTCGCCAATATAATCTATTTGAGCGGTGATGATATTTGTCTTGACTTGAAATTGTTGTTCCAAATGTTGTATAAATGGGATGGATTCTTCATTTGAAGTTAGATAGATTTCTACGAGTGGGTTTCCAGCGCTTTTCAAGCGTTCCTGAAAACTTAGTGGAATTTCAACTTCAAGTGAAGACTGAATAAAGTTTTTGGTTGTTGTTTCCTGAGGATTGGCGAATATTGATTCTACCGGACCAGTTTCAATCAATTTTCCGTGGTCTAATACGGCAACCTGATCGCAAATACTTTTTATGACATCCATCTCGTGCGTAATCAATAATATCGTAAGATCAAGCTGCTTATTGATTTTTTTTAGCAGTTTGAGGATAGATTTTGTGGTTGCTGGGTCTAAGGCACTTGTAGCCTCATCGCAAAGTAGAATGTAAGGATCATTGGCTAATGCACGCGCGATGGCAACGCGTTGTTTTTGGCCTCCTGAAAGATTTGCAGGGTACACGTCGGCTTTGTCTTCCAACCCAACCAAACGTAATAGCTCCAACACTTTTCCGCTGATAAATTCTTTAGATTTGCCCTCAAGTTCGAGCGGGAAGGATATGTTTCCATAAACTGTTCGTGATGATAGCAAATTGAAGTGTTGGAAAATCATACCAATTTTCCTTCTTTTTAACATAAGATCACTGGCAGGCAGCGACATCAAGTCGTTGTTTTCTATAATTACCTGACCACTGTCTGGCCTTTCCAAAAGGTTGACGCAACGAATCAAAGTACTTTTACCCGCTCCGGAAGCGCCTATTACACCAAAAATTTCACCTTTTGCAATAGACAGTGAGACGTCTTTTAAAGCATCAATACGTGTCGCTTTTACCGCAAAAGATTTGGATATGTTGTTTAGTTGAATCATTGACCCTGTAGGGATTTAGCAATTTTAGTTGGACAAATGGATGATGTTGATATAAATGTACACAAATGCCGGGGATAAAATAAAATCAAGTGAAAGAAAATGGGCTCTTTCAGACTGAAAAAGAATGAAAGAACCCAGATATCTATTTTTTATAAACCTTGATAAGCTGAAATCACTTGTTTTGCCGATCCAAGTCCATCAATACCATATTCGATGACATCGCCATCTTTCAGGAATCTTTGTGGAGATTTGCCCATGCCAGATCCTGCAGGCGATCCTGTGGAAATGATATCGCCAGGAAGTAAGCTCATAAAGTGACTTAAATAAGAGATCAATTTGGGCACACGATAGATAAAATCACTTGTATTGCCGTCTTGCATGATTTCACCATTAAGTTTAAGCCATATTCTTAAGTTATCGATATCTGTGATTTCATCTTTGGTTGCTATAAACGGACCAATAGGGGCGAACGTGTCACATCCTTTACCTTTGTCCCAGGTTCCGCCACGCTCGATTTGAAATTCACGCTCTGTCACATCGTTGTGTAGCACGTAGCCAAACACATGGTCCAAAGCTTCTTCTTCAGTAACATAAGAAGCTTTTTTTCCAATTACAATGGCAAATTCGGTTTCCCAATCAGATTTTACAGAGAACTTCGGAAGGGTAATTCCATCAAAAGGGCCATTGAATGCAGATACAGATTTCATAAATACAATAGGCTCGGAAGCTTGTTGTAATTTGGTCTCTTTGACGTGATCATCGAAATTAAGTCCTACACAAAGTATTTTGGAAGGAGCTTCCAATGGTGTACCAATACGCTCGTCGTCGGCTATCTCTTTAAGCTTGTCGCCTTTTTCAATTATATATGCTTGAAGTTTTTCCAAATTTGCAATATCCGCAAAGAAATCGCGGTTATATTGAAAATTTCCTTCCGAAACATCATATTTCTTTTCGTTTAAAATGACTCCCGCTTTTTCGGAGCCCTTTGCGCCATATCTAAAAATCTTCATAAGCCGCAAATATACGGATTTTGTCCCAAAAAGGGCGGAAATTAACGCGAATTAACAATTAATCGATATGTAAATTATCTATACAATTATTGTCCAAAAGGGGATATTTAAAAGGGAATTTCTCCTGAACAATCTTTTTGTTGCTCACCCATGTCCCATTGAGTACCATTTCCTCTCCTTTTTTTCCGAGCATCAGCTTAATCATCAGTGATGGGACTGGGAGGGGTATGTAGAATGGACCGTATTGACGTTTCGCTATTCTTTTGGTAAACTCGGCAAGCGGAAGCGGTTCGGACGAGCAGGCATTATAAATCCCGGCTATGGTATTATTTTGTATACCAAATAACAGCATGCGGCAGAGATCATCCATATGGATCCAGCTGAGCATCTGTTTGCCAGAACCCAATATCGGAACTGAACGGAAGGGTAGGAAGCGTCCGATTTCTTTTAGCATTCCCTGATCCTTACTGATAACGACTCCAAAACGGAAGACAACGAGTCTTTTTCCCAGTGTTTCAATAGGTTTTACGCTTCCTTCCCAGAGGTTGCAAACCCAGGATAGAAAATTGCCCCCTTGTGGGTCTCCTTCTGTAAAAGGTCTTTTTTGGTAGGGATCGTCAGTTCCATACCAGCCTATAGCGGAGGCAGATATAACTGCTTTTACCTGATTAGGTAGTTGTTTAAGACTTTGGTAGAGCAGTTTCCCACTTTCGACCCGGCTGGCGATAATTTCTTGCTGATATGTTTTTGTCCAGCGTTTGGCATTGAGGTTTGCGCCTGCCAGGTTGATGATATAATCGGCCTCCTGAATTGATTTGGCATCTATCTCTTGCTTATAGGGATCCCATTGTACGTATCTGACATTCGGCTGTGCGGGATGGGATTTCGGATTTCTAGTAAAAATAATAACTTCATAGAAATTGGCAACCAATAGTTTTGTTAAATGAAGACCTATAGCTCCGGCACCACCTGTAATAATTACTTTTTCCATGAATCGAACCTTGTTTTATAATATACGCATATTGTCATTTAAGCGAACCTATTTCTGCTGATATTAAATATACTATTTTGGTTTATAAAAAATCGATCATTGCGGCAGCAATTACAAAAAAAGGTTTATCTCCCGACGAGATAAACCTTTTAAGAGTCGATTAACTGACGTTATTTGTTAAAGCGTTTGAATTGTGCTACCACAGGTTAGCATCTTTGCGCCATAGTAAGGATTTTTGATTTCTTTATGACGGCTTAACCAAGTGGCACCTTTACCTTTATTGAACATCGGGCACTTTTGATAATAAACAGCAGAAGATGGTTTTGAGTTTTTGGACAAACTATAGATATCTTCTGACAAAATTGCGAAGGATTCTCGTTGTTTGCTGATATCCTTGGCCTGTTGTAGGCTCTTTACAATGGCTTTGAGTGATGCTGTTTTGGTTTTCCAGACGTCCTGTTCCGCTTGCGTTAGATCAGCAGTTTTGACCTTGGCGATAGCATCGGCAAGATCGTTTGCGAGGCCTGCAGCTCGTTTACCATCCGCTGCTACAAGCGCATCTTTAAGCAGAAAATATTGGTCATAGATCTTTTGAAAATTGCTTGCGTTGCTGATGTTATCTACTGAAGCTACCGCTGCAATGGTTGCATCTTGGGGGGCGTCTGAAGCTGGAGGAGCTAAATTCCTTTCGTATTGACAGCAAGTGTGTAGCTTAGCATAGGTGTCTTCGGCAGCAAGGTATTTTTCATTGTCGTAGCCTGCTCCAGCGATACTTTTCAATACAGCATCTAAGGACGTTTTCTTTGCATCATAGGCTATTGTCGCTGTTTGGTTGTCTTCATTCCATTCAACTTTCGCCTGAGCGGCGGCTCCTGCATTTTCTATTGTTTTTTTACACATACCGCAGTTCCCGGCAATTTTAACATTGTTGTTCACGGTGTTGTTGTCTTGTGCATAGTTTGTCAAAGAGGATAGCACTAAAGCCCCTGTTATGATATAGTGTTGGATTTTCATATGATTAGATAAAAGAATATATAAAAATAAGTAATCAAAAATGATTGATAAATGATCAATACGAGAATTAACTTATTTTTGGCGGAACCCAGGGACAGAAATATCCTTCAGAAATAAATGTTGGCGCTATGGGTTTATAATTTTTTTTGATGGCTATACCGCAAAGTTCATGACCTTTTTCAAGAGGGTTGGAAATTGCCAAAATCGTACAACTATAAGCACATTGACAATTACAATTTTTACAGGCTTTATGATGTTTACAGAAAGCCTTTTTTTTGGAAGATTTAAATTTTGCACAACAATGGTCCTTTTTGTCAGTGGTAGCATCATCTTGGGTGTGACTGCTGTGTGCATCCATTTTATGGCAGGCAAAAGCGCCGGGTGCACTTAACAGAAAACCTAAGGTTAAAAAAAGTAGTATAAGTCGCTTAATTGCCATGTCAGTTCAAATATAGTCGTTTTGGGCAGAATCTGCTTCCTTTTTAACTTTTTTTGGCATTAAGGACTTTTTTATTCGCTCCATGTTATTTGGGTTCTGAGGGCCGAATAACATGGAGCGACGTTTGGAATTCTTTCTTTTTTTAAGCAAAAGAAGTACTTAAAATTTAAAACCAGAGAAGAAGCCTGGCTTTTTCCAGGTACATTTATATTCATCAGCCAGAGGAGAGTGATCCGAATAGGAAAGCACTTCATCAAGTAAGCTGTGTGCTTTTTTCAGATTCCCAGTTTTATAGTTCACATGTGCTTCTGCTAATTTAACCGATTCGACGTCATCGTCATAACCCCAATCGTGTTGGGCATAAATACCGTTGAAAACTTTGACGTATTTATCTACTTCGTTTATAGCTCCGTTTTCGGCCAAAAGTTCAATGCCGAATTTTAACCAAAGAACATAGTCATTAGGCTCCATGATCGATTGGACCCAGTTATCATGCTTTTGGAATGTTTCCTTACCTGCACTAAATTCCATAAGGTAATAATGGCTTTTAATGATGAGATAGAGTGTTTTTGCCTTGTCGAAATTGTCGATAATAAATTCCGGTTTATTTTTAAGATATTTCTGCGCAGCGATGTTCATGGCTTTGTAGTTGCTCTTTTCATTATATAGCTGCATCAACACATATTGAGGCTGAGCCTCGTGTGGATATTGTTTAGCCATTTGTTCGTAATAAGAGATGCGTTGCGCTAAATTATCCTGTTCGGTTATCTGATAGATAATATGCTCGATCCCATTCTTTGACGCTTCAAAGTCACGGTAGTGATATTCGTCTAAATTGGGATGATCAATATAGAATTTGTAAATAAACTCCAGAAGCTGTTGCGCCCGGGATTGAATGTCCGCTGTACGACCCAGTTGATATTCGACGTCGATTTGATGCATAAGCATGCGGTAACAAGGAGGAAATATGGCAGACTCCGTTTCTTCGTCCTCTTCGTCTTCTTCTGAAGTAAATTCTTGCTGCGCAAGAGTGGCTTCCAACGAGATCTGATAGGTGTCAAAGTACTGTTGAAGTACTTGCTCGAGACGTACGTAATCTTCCAAGGCTGACAAGGTATCGGCTCGGGTGAAATGAAGTTCTTCAAAGTCGGAATAGCTTAATCCTTCGGTTGCGATAGCGTAACAGGTTTCCAATTCACCGGCTTCTTTATAAGCTAAAGCTAGATTATTGCAATTCATGGCCCTATTGTGACTGCCTCCAAAATAGTCACTTTCGTATTTATTTTGTTCAAAATAGTCCTTGAAGGCATCGTAGGCTTGACGGTAAAGTCCGAGGACGAGCAATTGTAGTGCAGACTGATCGACTGCGGTTAAGTTGTCCAGGGAGTGAATGAAATCAGATAGCATAACAGCTTCATTGTAACATTCACGGGGAAGGTCATTGAAAGTAGGGACCTGATCGTAAACTGTTCCATTGGCTTTAAAAGTGCATTCAACTAGACGTCGCCAGGATGTTGCGTTCCATTTCCGTTCGCCTACCATAGTCAGATATGGAATAGCAGCAGCATACTGTCCCTCGTCATAGAGATAGGCTGCCGCAAAATGGTAACCGACGTAAGAGTCAGGATAGGCGTCGATCAATTTGAGTGCATGGAGATAATAATAGTCAAGGGGGATTCCGATTTCTTCCGAGTAATTACGCTCAATGATAAGCTGATAGTAGAAGACCTCAGGGTGCTCATACCCCTCGGCAATCAATTCTTCAAATCGAGTATGCCATTTAACCAGCTCCTGATGGATATGCACGGCTGAGTTTTCCCCTTTGATGAGCTTAAGTAAAATCTGCAATGCTAGGTCGATTGCTTTGTTTTCGTAAGCAATTTCAGCAAGATCCACATAATTCATTTCGTTGCTGCTGATGAAATGCTTAAAATCTGCTTCCATTAAAGCTAAAATATTGGATGTGTTGATCTGTTTTGTACGGTCGAGCAGATATATTTTCTTTATCCAAAAGAGGGAAAAATTATGATCAGAGGTTTCTCGTTCATCCTTGAATGTTTCTTTAACGAAATCAATACTCGCCTCCAAAGCTGGGAGCAACGCTGTATCATCCTGGAGCCCTTCGTAGATATTGGTTAAATAATTGTGACCATATCCGGACATATTCGGGGAAGCGATTAATTTTTTTGCATATTCGATAAATAAACCTTTATTGTCTTCGGTAATATGGGATTTTGGTCGACCAATTTGCGCTAGTGTTGCTTGATTGTCTAAAACATAATTCAGTATATGATATAGAGTCGTTTCATTATTAGGTTCGATGGCCAATGCTTTTTGAAAATAGGGAATCATTTTTTCCTGAATCACATCGAAAATAGCTTCGTGGCCCTCATAAAATAGCTGATCGTGGTAGGCGATGGCGAGGTGTGTCCAAAGCGTCACATCTTGATCGTTTTGTCGTAGTTGATTTTCTCCTTCAATAATAAAGAGGTCTAGTTGTCCGCTGTAGAACAAATCATATATATTCTTTTCTTCCATTTATTAATTCTTGTATGTATTCAGTATATTGAAATCTGTTTAAAATACTATTTAGCTTTCGAAAGCTTTTCAAAGCCAATACCGTTCCATAGAAATTCTTCACTCTTTTTTGTGACCCTAAAATTTGGATTTTCCGCATTATCGTCGATAACTTCTCCCTCTTCAATGTATTTATAGATAATCTGATTATTTTTTCCGTGTTCGGAAGGGAAAAGAATCTTTTCATCGTAATAGAACACACCAGCATCACTAACCGAATATCGGCTAGGAAGATCAACCAGCTGCCGTCCCGTCCAGGCCACATAGTTATATTCAGAGGGTATGCCACAAGCTTCGCCCAGAAATTCAATGCGGATGATGTGTTTGACATTTTGCAGCCCCATTGCTGGCAGCAATTTACTTTGGGAGAAGGTTTGTTCTGAATAGGCGAAAGGGAAGGTGTGTTCAGCTAGAAAATTTCCATTTGCGTCGATAAGCTTTACCCCGGTTGAGAAATGATCCTGTTCCTGTTCGTTGATACCTTTGGTGAAACGTTCAAAACCGTAAATATATTGCGAGCCGTCTGATGCGGTCTGTTTTCCGAGCGCTAATAGTCCAAGCCAAATAAATCCATTCTTTTTGCTGTTACCGTCGGAATAACTTATCTCATACCAAGGAGCATAAAAATTTTTTAGTGTATTTCCTTTGATGGGATTACTATTGATCGTAACGACATTTCCTACGGATAAAGAATCTACGATTGCTGCCTTTAGACTGGGTTGAGCACGGACGTAAGCTTTGGCTGCAAAAACAGTTGCTGACTGGCCTTTCTGTATGTTCCAAACGTTGAAATTATCGTCAAACTTTAAATTTTCCTGCGCTTTTAAGCAAAGTGGTCCGATGCTTAAAATAATAAAATAGCATCCAATTAACTTTTTCATTTTTCACTCTTCTTTCCTACAAAAATAGCTGAATTGGCCCATACCCCTTATCACTGGTTTCAGGTATTTTTTTGTATAGTACCAGAAACGATATTTTATAATCCTTGAGTCATTTGCTACAAAAAATTGGATATGATGAAAAACAAAAATTATGAAAGAGAGCATTTTGAATATTTCAGGAATTGAAGGAGATTATTTATCTGCTGTGTGTCTTTTGGAAAAGACATTTTAGTTAATGCTGTTTTTAGGAATCCACTCCAATTCTTTACCGTTGTTTTTTCTACCAATGAAGCCTATCCCCGGCCAAGGCATATGAGATGCGAGCACAAGTGTCTGTTGTTGATAACAGCGATCAAGTATTTTTATCCGTGTATCCACAGCACGATCGAAGTCAATATCCCATTGAGTTCCCCAATGAGGCTGGGAAACTAGGATCGGTGAATGTATCAGATCAACAAGATTTGTAATTGCTCTATTGTCGGATTTTATTGTATAGATGATATGTCCTGGGGTATGCCCAGCTGCTGATTCTGTATGAATGCAGGAAAATAGTTGATCGCCCGGTTCAAATAGCTGTAATTTGACCTCAATAGCAACGAGTGTTTTTCGTATTAAATCGATGCTAGCTTGAGCAATTTCTGGATTTTCGCTCTTCGAAAAATCAGGACGATCTGACATCCAGAACTCAAATTCGGGTTTAGCCATGTAGTAAGTTGCGTTTGGATAATTGGGTGAACCATCGGCATCTAATATGCCACCGATATGGTCGCGATGTGCGTGCGTAATGAGAATATCGGTTATCTTATTACGGTCAATATTTGCTAAAAGCAGACTTTCCATTAAATTTCCGGCTTTGTCGGTGTCATAATGTCCCTCACCAGTATCAATGAGTATGTATCGATTCTGTTGTTTAATCAGCATGATGATGATGGGTGCTTGGTAGATCTTTGTTGAAAGTGAAAGCCTTTGCAGTTCCATTTCGACTAGTTGAGACGGTGTTTTTGGGGCAAGGGTAGGCTGTAATGTTTCTAGTGTAAAATAACCATCTGTCAGGAGCACAATTTCGAGCGTACCGAAGGGAATTTGTAGATAACCTGTTCTTTTAAGCTGTTTCATATTGCCAAAGTTGAACAAATTGCTTTTAACAATCTAATAGCGTTATGAAAATCAAACACAATGTAATAAATTGATAAAATATTTGCAATACTTATTGGGGCCTAAAGACTGTACAACGATGTTCAGGAATGTAACTTGCCTTTTGTTCGTACCTGCTTCGTACCTTATTCGGATGCGATACAGATATTGTACAAATGCTGACCTGATTCCGACCAGACTCTGTACAGGAATTATCTGGTCGGAATTAGGTCAATAATTGTCGCCAGATTGTTCATCTCCGAAGGTGGTACGAACACAATACGAACACAACCCGAGGACGTCAGCCCTGGTGTTCTTGAACTGTCTTGTTCTCATGAACCGCTTTCTGCTGGATTTTAAACAAGGTGCTGTTTTTGGTGCTGCCTTGGCGCCAGAAACAAAAAAAGCGCTTTCTGATTTCTCTGAAAGCGCTGTTGTCTGCGGAAGAGGCGGGATTCGAACCCGCGGTACCGTTTCCAGTACGACAGTTTAGCAAACTGTTCCTTTCGGCCACTCAGGCACCCTTCCTCGTTTTGACATTGCAAACATAAGGCAATTATTTGATTCTGCAAAGTCTAAATAATAAAAAAAATGCAAAAAAAATGTAACGTTGCAATAAGCGTTTGAAATTCAATTTGTTGTTTGACAATTAAAATTACATTGTTTTTTTGCTTAAATCGTAATCTACCCGAACATGGTAGATACTTTTGAGCATTGCCTTAAAAATAACTGCCGATTCGGTGATATCTTTTAGCGTAATGTTACTATTATTGAACTGTCCTCGCATCAATTTATGTTCAATAATCTTATCGACAAGATTATTGATAGATTCTTCCGATGGTTCTTTTAACGCACGGGATGCGGCTTCGACCGAATCTGCCATCATGAGTACGGCTGTTTCCTTTGAAAAAGGAATAGGGCCGGGGTAGGTAAATAAAGACTCATCCACCAGTTTGTCGGGATTGTTCTTGACAAAAACGTTATAAAAATAGTCAACACGCGTCGTTCCGTGGTGTGTGCGGATAAAATCAAGGATCACGTCGGGCAATTGATGTTTTTTGGCAATATCGACCCCTTTGATGACATGTGATATAATAATCTGCGCACTTTGTTCCGGTGAAAGCTCGTCATGCGGATTTTTTTCTGTCTTCTGATTCTCGATGAAAAATTGAGGGTTTGTCAATTTTCCGATATCGTGGTATAGGGCTCCGGCGCGGACCAACAGTGGATTCCCGCCGATTTTGTAGATAGCGGCTTCCGCTAGATTAGCCACCTGTAGGGAGTGCTGAAAGGTTCCCGGAGCTTTAAAAGAAAGTTCCCGCAATAATTTGGAATTACTATTGGTAAGTTCCATGAGTGTGAGATCAGAGACAATGCCAAACAACTTTTCGAATGCATAGATCATCGGATAAGCCAATAAGGTGATCATGACGCTTACGAAAAAGGGAAGAAGGTCAGACCAGTAAATGGTGTCTATTGATCCGTTTCTGGTGACGACCAAGCCGATATAAGCAATCCAATAGGTGCCGAGGATGATAGCCGAGGAAATGAACAGCTGCTCCCGTTTGACCAATGTTTTAATACTATAGATCGCAACGATGCCCGCCATAAATTGCAGGAAGACAAACTCAAAACTATTTGGTACAAAAAGACCCGCCAGCAGCACCATCAACAGATGGATATTTAGCGCCACACGCGTATCAAATAGAATACGAATAATAATGGGGACGGCACAAAACGGCATATAATAGAGATTCGGTATCTTGATTTTAATGGCCCAGGATAGGACGCCGAGCATACCTATAATGACAATCATGATAATGACCAGCAATCTGTTGTTGAAATAGATGTCCTTGCGGAAAAGAAAAAGGAAAACCATTAGAATTGAAAGGGCGAGCGAGATGATTAGAAATTGCCCTAATGTCACATAATTTTGATTACCACTGATCTTGCCTTCATCTTCGTATACCTTCCGGAGCGATTCGAGTTTCTGGTAAGTTTCATTGGAAATTATTTTTTCTTTTTCGGCGATCAGTTCGCCTTTTTGGACTACACCCCGTGTCGCTGAAATATTAGCAATGGCATTCTGTTCCAAGGCCTCCGTCTGCTGGTCGTTATAACTATAGTTAATGGTAATATAGTTTTTTAAAGTCTCCTCGAGCCAGCTCTTTTGTTTTATTTTGGTCAATTTGGGCATGATCTCATCCATATACCCATAAGAGCTTTCGATGGTGTAACAGTCAGCCGTGTTTTTTTGACTGGCAACTTTGTCCTGGATCAGTGTGAAATTGTAATGCTTGGAAGCTGGAGATTTGTCATTGCTGCGGTTCTGAAACCGATTGTTCAATGAAAGGATGCCTTTGCCATAGAGATGGCTTAAGATGGCATTGCCGGCATTTCTATAATCCGCAATATTCTCATGTGTTGTATCCAGCTTGCTGCTTTGCCATTTTTCGGCCAGATCGGTATTGAACTGATCAATTTGCTCTTTGCTTGTCGTCGTATTGGCATTATAAATCGGTTGAATCGTGTTCAAGATACTTTTCTTGTCCGCATTCAATTCTTCCTGCGTTTTTAATATGGCAAAATTATAAGGTGATATCAGATTCTCATGATTCCATACTTTTCCCTTTTGGAATTCATAGCGAAAACGAGGCTGTTTGGGAAGGAATATACAGATCAGAATAATAGTGATAAGTATTAATCCAATTTTTCGGACGAGGTTCTCCGTTGTATTTAATTCTCTTTTGTACTTTATTTTTAGTCTTCCCACTGTGAGCTATATTTTTAATATAATGTTAATATACAAATGTAGTTATAATTTATTTTCTGCAGCTTCTGCCAATTGTCGTTTGTAGGTATTAAATCGGGTAAATGCTGTGATGAACAAAAAATACTTGTTATCTTTGCAAAAAAAATACAACATGTCAACAAAATCACATCTAATTGCACCATCCGTTCTTGCTGCAGACTTTGCAAAATTATACGATGATATTATCATGGTAAACAACAGTGAGGCAGATTGGTTTCATATTGATATTATGGACGGGGTTTTCGTTCCAAATATCTCTTTTGGATTTCCAGTTATGCAGGCTATTGCAAAACATGCTGCTAAACCTTTGGATGTACATTTGATGATTGTTGACCCCGATCGTTATCTGCAAGTATGTAAAGATTCGGGTGCTGAGATCATTACAGTGCATTACGAAGCATGTACACATTTGCATCGTACAATAGCTGCTATAAAAGAATTGGGATGTAAAGCTGGTGTCGCATTGAATCCACATACACCGGTTGCTCTATTAAAAGATGTTCTTGCAGATTTAGACTTGGTGTGTATTATGTCTGTTAATCCAGGGTTCGGTGGTCAGAAATTTATTCCGAATACCTACGCCAAGGTGCAGGAACTAAGGACGATGGCACAAGGCGTGAATGATGGACTGCTGATTGAAATCGATGGGGGAGTAACGACTGCGAATGCAGCACAGTTATTGAAAGCGGGAGCAGATGTTTTGGTGGCAGGTTCATTTGTCTTCAACGCGACAGATCCTTTGGAAACTGTGAAAGCATTAAAAGACATTGATATAACTGTAGAAAGTATATAAAAGGAAAAGGTGATTTGATAATATAAATCACCTTTTTTTTTGAAAGAAATAAATGCAAAATAGTGGATTGCAAAGAAAGATAGCGGGATTGCATAAGTTCTGTTTAGAACAATTCCAAATTGATTTAAATAAATGGAATGCATGCGTTTAAAGTTGGATTTTCACTATTTTTGTAATTAGTCATACAAGTTGATTTACGACAAATGAATCAACTTCAAAACATGAAGTGGAAGGGTTAATTTGTGATTTGTTAGGGGGACCCGATAGATGGCGTATTAGCTTAATTATATAACAGACATGGTGGCGTAGAAAGATAATGTGTTTTTATGCTGCCCATAAAATAGAAAGATAGATATCTATGAGTATTTACAACGATTACGTACAAGAGGTTGTAGAACGAGAAGGCCAAGGATTACATCCTAAGCCTATTGATGGAGCAGAATTACTAAGTGAGGTAATTGCTCAGATTAAAGATTTAAACAATGAAAATAGAGCTGAATCTTTAAGATTGTTTATTTACAACACGTTGCCGGGTACTACGCCTGCAGCGGGTGTTAAAGCACAATTTCTGAAGGAAATTATTTTGGGTCAATCAGTTGTTGCTGAAATTACACCTGATTTTGCTTTTGAATTGTTGTCACATATGAAGGGTGGTCCTTCGATCAGGGTCTTATTGGACCTGGCTTTGGGCACAGACCTAGCTATTGCAAAACAGGCGGCTGAGGTTCTTAAAACACAAGTTTTCTTATACGACGCAGATACTGCTCGTTTGAAAGAAGCTTTTGAGCAAGGCAATGAAGTTGCGAAAGATATTTTAGAAAGCTATGCAAAAGCAGAGTTTTTTACGAAACTGCCTGAGGTTGCTGAGGAAATTCAAGTGGTTACTTTTATCGCTGGTGAAGGTGATATCTCGACAGATTTATTGTCGCCAGGTAACCAGGCACACTCGCGTTCAGATCGTGAATTACATGGAAAATGTATGATCACACCTGAAGCACAGCAACAGATCGTTGAATTACAGGCGCAACACCCTGGTAAAAGCGTTATGTTAATCGCTGAGAAAGGAACAATGGGAGTGGGGTCATCTCGTATGTCGGGTGTAAACAACGTTGCACTATGGACCGGTAAACAAGCGAGCCCTTACGTTCCTTTTGTCAACATTGCACCAATTGTTGGTGGTACGAATGGTATCTCACCAATTTTCTTGACAACAGTGGACGTGACCGGAGGTATCGGTATAGACCTTAAAAACTGGGTGAAGAAAGTGGATGAAAATGGTAACGTAATCCGTAATGAGAAAAACGAGCCAATTCTTGAAGAAGCTTATTCTGTTGCTACAGGTACTGTCTTAACAATTAATACCAAGACTAAAAAATTATATAACGGCGAGCAGGAGCTAATCGATATTTCGAAAGCTTTGACTCCTCAAAAAATGGAATTTATTAAAGCAGGTGGTTCTTATGCTATTGTCTTTGGTAAAAAGATCCAAACTTTTGCAGCGGAAACTTTAGGTATTCAAGCGCCAGCAGTATTTGCCCCTTCAAAAGAAATTACAATTGAAGGCCAGGGTCTAACGGCAGTGGAGAAAATCTTCAATAAAAATGCGGTAGGTGTAACGCCAGGTAAGGTATTACATGCTGGTTCTGACGTGCGTGTGAAGGTGAATATCGTTGGCTCGCAAGATACGACAGGTTTGATGACTGCGCAGGAATTAGAAGCGATGGCTGCTACAGTAATTTCGCCTACAGTAGATGGGGCTTATCAATCAGGTTGTCATACTGCATCGGTATGGGATAAAAAAGCACAAGCCAATATTCCTAAATTGATGAAATTTATGAATGATTTTGGATTGATCACTGCACGCGACCCTCAAGGGGTGTACCATTCGATGACAGACGTTATTCATAAGGTATTAAATGATATTACCATCGATGAGTGGGCAATCATTATCGGAGGTGATTCACATACCCGTATGTCTAAAGGTGTTGCTTTTGGTGCTGACTCCGGTACGGTGGCGCTAGCTTTAGCGACAGGTGAAGCTTCTATGCCAATTCCTGAATCGGTCAAAGTTACGTTTAAAGGCAGTATGAAAGAACACATGGATTTCCGTGATGTGGTTCATGCGACACAAGCGCAGATGTTGCAACAGTTTGCCGGTGAAAATGTGTTCCAAGGTCGAATTATTGAGGTTCATATCGGTACGCTTTTAGCGGATCAGGCATTTACTTTTACAGACTGGACTGCAGAAATGAAAGCGAAAGCTTCTATTTGTATTTCACAGGATAATACGCTGATCGAATCATTGGAAATCGCTAAAAACCGTATCCAGATTATGATCGATAAAGGCATGGAAAACAAAAACAATGTTTTGCAGGGCTTAATTGACAAAGCGAACAAACGTATTGAGGAAATTAAATCTGGTGCTAAGCCTGCTTTAACTCCAGACACCAATGCGAAGTATTACGCTGAAGTTGTTATTGATCTGGATATTATCGAAGAACCGATGATCGCCGACCCGGATGTGAATAATGCAGATGTTTCGAAACGTTATACACACGATACAATTCGCGATCTTTCTTACTATGGTGGAAACAAAAAGGTGGATTTAGGTTTCGTCGGTTCTTGTATGGTTCACAAAGACGATTTGAAGATCGTATCGAAGATGTTGAAAAACATTGAACAGCAAAAAGGTGTTGTTACGTTTGAAGCGCCTTTGGTCGTTGCAGCGCCAACATACAATATCATTGATGAGCTAAAAGCGGAAGGCGATTGGGAATTCTTACAAAAGTACTCTGGATTTGAATTTAGCGATGCTTTACCAAAAAGTACTGCGCGTACTGAATACGAGAATATTATGTATTTGGAGCGTCCTGGTTGTAACCTTTGTATGGGTAACCAGGAGAAAGCAGCTAAAGGTGACACGGTAATGGCTACGTCAACCCGTTTATTCCAAGGACGTGTCGTTGAAGACAGAGATGGTAAAAAAGGGGAGTCATTATTAGCATCAACTCCGGTTGTTGTTCTTTCAGCGATTTTGGGCCGGATTCCGAATATTGAAGAATATAAAGCTGCTGTGGAAGGCATTAACTTAACGAAGTTTGCGCCTATTCCAACAAAATAATTAGTGATAGGGTTTAGTAACTTAATTAAACAACATAAATTAGAGAGATATGGCTTTTGATATAGATATGATTAAAAAGGTCTATAGCCAATATGATGAGCGCATTTCTGCTGCTCGTCAGGTGGTTAACAAACCTTTGACTTTATCTGAGAAAATTTTGTATGCCCACCTTTGGGATGGCAATGCTACTGAGGATTACAAACGTGGCGTTTCTTACGTTGATTTTGCTCCAGATCGCGTTGCTATGCAGGATGCAACTGCACAGATGGCATTATTGCAATTTATGCAAGCTGGGCGTCCAAAGGTAGCGGTTCCTTCTACTGTACACTGTGATCACCTGATTCAGGCGAAAGAGGGTGCGGATAAAGATTTGGCTCGTGCTAAAAGCGAAAGTTCTGAAGTATTCAACTTTTTGAGTTCTGTATCCAATAAATATGGTATCGGTTTTTGGAAACCCGGAGCTGGTATTATTCACCAAGTCGTTTTGGAAAACTATGCGTTTCCAGGCGGTATGATGATCGGTACAGACTCGCATACGGTGAATGCCGGTGGTTTAGGTATGGTTGCGATCGGTGTGGGTGGTGCTGATGCGTGTGATGTGATGGCAGGTTTACCTTGGGAACTTAAATTCCCGAAACTGATCGGTGTAAAATTAACGGGTAAGTTGAGTGGATGGGCGGCAGCAAAAGATGTGATCCTCAAAGTCGCGGGTATTTTGACTGTAAAGGGTGGAACTGGTGCCATTGTCGAGTATTTTGGCGAAGGTGCGGAGTCGCTATCGTGTACAGGTAAGGGAACCATCTGTAACATGGGTGCTGAAATTGGTGCAACAACCTCAACTTTCGGTTATGACGAATCGATGGAACGTTATCTGCGCGCTACGGGTCGTGCCGAAGTAGCTGATGCGGCCAATGCTATAAAACAGCATTTGACTGCGGATGCTGAGGTCTATGCTGACCCAGAACAATATTTTGATCAGTTAATTGAAATCAATCTGTCTGAATTAGAGCCTTCTCTAAACGGTCCTTTTACGCCAGATTTGTATACTCCGGTTTCACGCATGCGTGAAGAAGCAACGAAAAATGGCTGGCCTCTGCAAGTTGAATGGGGATTGATCGGTTCATGTACAAACTCTTCCTATGAAGACTTGTCACGTGCGGCTTCTATTGCAAGACAGGCTGTTGATAAAGGGCTTATCACAAAAGCTGAATTCGGTATTAATCCAGGGTCAGAGCAAGTGCGTTTTACGGCTGATCGCGATGGTTTGCTGAAAACTTTTGAAGATCTCAATGCGACAATTTTTACAAATGCATGTGGTCCATGTATCGGTATGTGGGATCGTGTAGGGGCCGATAAACAAGAGAAAAATACAATCGTTCATTCTTTCAATCGTAACTTTGCAAAACGTGCAGATGGTAATCCAAATACCTATGCATTTGTTGCATCGCCAGAATTGGTAGCTGCAATTGCAATTTCTGGTGATTTGGGTTTCAATCCGGTAACTGATACCTTGATAAACAACAAGGGTGAACAAGTGAAGCTGGATCCACCTGTGGGGGATGAGTTGCCAACAAAGGGATTTGCGGTAGATGACCCAGGGTACCAAGCGCCAGCTGCTGATGGTAGTTCGGTGGTGGTTGATGTAGCACCTACTTCTGATCGTCTTCAATTGTTGGAGCCTTTTGCTCCATGGGAAGGTACAGATTTGAAAGGGTTGAAACTATTGATTAAGGCGAAAGGTAAATGTACTACTGACCATATTTCTATGGCTGGTCCTTGGTTGAAATACCGTGGTCACTTGGATAATATCTCAAATAACATGTTGATTGGCGCCTTGAATTTCTTCAATGAGAAGACTGATAGCGTTAAAAATCAACTTACAGGCGAATATGGTCCTGTTCCTGCAACACAGCGGGACTATAAAGCACACGGTATTGGTTCAATTGTGGTCGGTGATGAAAACTACGGTGAAGGTTCTTCCCGCGAGCATGCTGCGATGGAACCTCGTCATTTAGGTGTTCGTGCTGTTTTAGTTAAGTCTTTTGCCCGTATTCACGAAACAAACCTGAAAAAACAAGGTATGTTGGGATTAACGTTTGCAAATAAAGACGATTATAACAAGATTCAGGAGAATGATACCATTGATATTATCGGTCTGACAGAATTTGCTCCAGGTAAACCATTAACGCTTGTGTTACATCATGCTGATGGTACTTCGGAAGAGATTTTGGCGAATCATACCTACAATGCGCAACAAATCGAGTGGTTTAAAGCCGGTGGAGCTTTGAATATCATCCGCAAAAATCAAGGATAATAATTCTTTAGAAATAAAATGAAAAGCTGCTTTCCTGGAAATGGGAAGCAGCTTTTTTTTGAAAGTGTCTGATGTTATTCGACAGAAAGAACTTGCTAGTTTGCTTTAACTGCTCTCGGTGCTTGAGAAGTCAAGAAGGTTTGTTTTTTAAATCGAATGACATTTCTGTGATCTTCGTCATATTTTACCAATTTCCACTGTTTTTATTTGCTTATAAAATAGAATGCCGGTACTTTTGCCCAACGTTTTTAGCACCGATATGAGAAAAATATTTTTAACGATTGGAGCACTTGCACTAAGTGTTTCTGCCTTATTTGCCCAAGAAAATCCTGAGATAGGAAAAAGCATTTTCAAACCGAAAAATTTGAGAACAGAGAGTAACAAGGGCAAATTCTTCTTCTTTTGGGGGTACAACTTCTCTTCTTACGCGAAATCAGATATTCATTTTACGGGACCTAATTATAATTTTATTCTGCATGATGTAAAAGCGGGTGACAGGCCAACTAAATTTGGTTCAACGTATTTTGATCCAAGCAGACTGACTATTCCGCAATTTAATCTGCACTTTGGTTATTATATCAAGGATAATTATTCCATTTCATTGGGATGGGACCATATGAAATATGTGGTCGATATTCCGCAACAGGTGAAAATTTCGGGTTTTATCGGTGAAGAGATTTCTAACCCTGGTATTCCGACAGGAAATCGCGCTGGTCAATATAACGGTGAATTGATTACTGTAGACTCCGCCATGCTGACATTTGAACACACCGATGGCTATAACTTTGCCTCAGTAGGGCTAGAGCGTTATGACGACATCATCAATAACCGCAAGGGTCAACAGGTATTGACGATGGAATCGGGTGTGGATGTAGGCTTATTGATTCCTCGTTCCGACGTACATCTTTTTGGTGAAGGAGCCAACCATTTTTGGAACATTGCAGGGTATGGCGCTTCGGCAAAAGTTGGTTTGCACTACCGTTTTTATAAAGGACTCTATCTTCAGGGGAATTTCAAAACGGGCTGGACTGATTTAACAAACATTCGTACAACTGGAAGAAGAGGCGTAGATAAAGCCTCTCAACAAATATGGTTTTTTGAAAATTACTGGGCTTTGGGCTTTAGGTTTTAAAATATATTCGATACAAAAAAGGCTACTTTAAAGTAGCCTTTTTTGTATATTCTTTTTATATCCTATTTCATCTTCTATAAACGTCTCAGCTAAATGTCGCTCAGTTTGAAAATATCCTTTACCCGAATACCTTTTTCAGTACGCTGAAGTGTACAGCATTCATGTATCGGATCGTGTTCGAAAAATAAGATGTATTCATTATCGACGATCTCATTCCAATAGCTGTTGCGTTCCTCCATGGTCACGAGAGGTCTAACATCATAGCTCATAACATAAGGAATGGGGATATGTCCCACCGATGGCAATAGATCCGCCATATAGAGGATCGTTTTGCCTTTATACAGTATCTGAGGCAGCATCATCGCTTCTGTATGACCGTGTGCATAACGGATAGCAATATTGCTTCCGAAAGGATTTTGGTGATCTTCGACAAATTTTAATTGCCCACTCTCTTGTATTGGTAAAATGTTCTCTTTTAAGAAAGAAGCTTTTTCGCGTGGATTAGGATCGGTAGCCCAAGACCAATGGTCGCTATTGCTCCAAAAATGAGCATTTTTAAAAGCCGGAACGAGTTGTTCACCTTGGCGGGCGATAGCGCCACCACAATGATCGAAATGCAGGTGTGTAAGGATGACATCGGTGATATCACTTCTGTCAAACCCACTATTTTTTAATGATTTATCCAGCGTTGCATCGCCATGAAGATAATAATAGCTGAAGAATTTTTCATTTTGTTTGTCTCCCAATCCTGTATCGACCATCATTAAACGATTACTGTCCTCGATGAGGAGCAGGCGGTTTCCCCAGGTACACATATTGTTTGAGTCGGCCGGGTTTGTTTTGTTCCAGATACTCTTGGGGACAACGCCAAACATTGCACCGCCATCAAGTTTGAAAAATCCCGTTTCTATGGCATGTAATTTCATTCGCAGATGATATGTCTTTTAATGATCTGTTTTTACCTTATTAATATTTGTAAAGCTTGGAACAATTTACGAAAAATATGTGATATTTTTTGATGGTGATAAATTGATGTGCTAAAAAAATATGCTAAAAAGTTTAATTTTTTTTACCTCTATAAGTTGCTGTTAATGAGTTTTTTGTTTTTGTGTTTTTTGTACAATAAGCTTGATTTTTAGGTAATTAAGTTTTGTTTTTAGCGAAAAATGCCTTTAAATTTGGGCACATTTTAAAACAAACAAAAAATATGAAAAAGGGTAACATTGGAAACGCGCCTGATTTGAAATATTTAAAAATTGATAGTACAAAAAATGTATTTTATCAATTGCCTGTTTCTGAATTGGTCGAACATGCCTTAGCAAATCACGAAGGTCGACTTTCTGATACGGGAGCGCTAGCTGCTGATACAGGGAAATTTACTGGAAGGTCGCCAAAAGATCGGTTTCTGGTCGAAGATTCTTTAACTAAAGATAGCGTTTGGTGGGGAGAGATCAATCAACGAATGTCTCCGGCTAATTTCGAAGCACTACTCTCGAAAGTAGCGGCTCACTTAAGTGATCAAATCATCTATGTAAGAGATTGTGCTGCAGGGGCTGATCCAGCTTATCAAATAGATTTACGTGTTGTTACGGAAACAGCTTATCAAAGTATATTTGCCAATAACCTGTTTCTACGGCCGGAGCCAAATCCAGATGCCCAGCCAGCCTGGTCGATTTTAGCCGCTCCGACGCTGCTTATCGATGAGCCGCATCAATATGGCATTATCAACGAAAATTTTGTCGCGATTGACTTTACAAAAAAGATAGTACTGATTGCAGGGACCGGTTACACGGGGGAGATTAAAAAGAGCATTTTTTCAATATTGAACTTTATTTTGCCATTCCAGCATAATGTGCTTTCTATGCACTGCTCGGCGAACACTTCGAAGGAAGGGGAGACAGCGTTATTTTTCGGACTTTCAGGTACAGGGAAAACGACCCTGTCGGCTGATAGAAACAGAAAGTTGATTGGTGATGATGAGCATGGATGGAGCGAAAGGGGAATATTCAATTTCGAAGGCGGCTGCTACGCCAAATGTGTAGGGTTGTCAGAAGACAAAGAACCTGAGATCTTTCACGCAATTCGTTTTGGGGCTCTCCTTGAAAATGTTGTGTTGGATGAATTTGATCGACCTGATTATAACGATATTAGCAAGACAGAGAATACGAGGGTATCCTATCCCATCGATTTTATGGAAAATGCCGAAATAAATGGAATTGGCAATGAACCAGAAAATATTTTTTTCCTTACAGCAGATGCTTTTGGTGTACTTCCTCCCATTTCATTGTTGACCACCGATCAGGCGGTATATCATTTTGTCAGTGGTTATACAGCAAAGGTTGCCGGTACAGAGGTCGGGATAAAGGAGCCTACAGCAGCATTTTCAACCTGTTTTGGACAGGCATTTTTACCGCTCCATCCTTCAAAATATGCGGCCTTGCTGCGTTCGAAACTAGAGCAAAATCGTAACATCAAAGTTTGGCTAGTGAATACAGGCTGGATTGCTGGTCCTTACGGAATAGGTAGACGTATTAAGCTGAATTATACACGATCGCTAATTCGCGCGGCCATGGACGGTTCACTACTGGAATCTCAGTTTAATAAGCATGATATTTTTGGATTGGAATATCCAACGAGCTGTGGAGAGCATGTTCCTGCACAAATTTTAGATGCACGCGGTTTATGGAACAATGATGAGGCTTATGACATGCAAGCAAAACGCTTGGCGAAGCTGTTCATTTCGAATTTTGAAAAATTCAATAATGAAATGCCGGACTCCGTGCTGGCCGCAGGACCTAAAATCGAAACTACGATACTTGTATCTTAATTCGTTTTAATATTATAAAAAAACAGGAGGAANNTTCCTCCTGTTTTTTTATAATGATACCTTACCAGACCGACAGTCATTTAGTCGTGTTTTGTAACGAAAGAATCTATTTTTTCCTGCTCACTTCCAACAAGCGCATTGATAATCAGTTTGAAGGACGCTAAGCGGGCCTTTTTCTTGTTATCTTTGGTAATTTCTAACCAAGGCGATTTTTTGGTGCTTGTCTTTTTAAATAAATCTTCAATATAACCCGTATAAACATCCCATTTCTCCTGCGCCTGCTCGTCCAGCACACCGATTTTCCATTGTTTTAGGATATCTTCTTTTCGCTCTTTTAATCTTTCGGCCTGCTCTTCTTTGCTGATATTCAGGAATAATTTGATAAGGATGATGCCATCGTCGATTAACTGCTTCTCAAATTCAGGAACTTGGTTCATAAACAGCTCGTGCTGTTCCTTGGTGCAAAATCCAAATACTGGTTCAACAACAGCTCTGTTATACCAGCTGCGGTCGAAAATCACAATTTCCCCAGCATTGGGGAGCTGTTTGATATATCGTTGAAAATACCATTGTCCAGCTTCCTCCTCGGTTGGTTTAGGCAATGCAACAACGCGCACCTTTTTGGGATTCAGGTATTGGGTTACACGGCCAATTGTACCGCCTTTACCCGCAGCGTCCCTGCCTTCAAAAATAATCAGTACTCGTTTTCCTTTTTCAATGATTTCATATTGAAGTTTTAAGAGCTTGACTTGGAGCTCGTAAAGCTCCTTTTCATAATCGTAAACATCATTGAATTTTTTTATCTCCAGAATGCCATGCTGTTCCAGATAGTTTAAAACATCTTTGTTTTCGTAGATCTTCTGAAGTTCATTTAAATCGTATTCTGCCATATGCTATTGATTTATACGTTCGTTTTCCTAAAGTTACTTATTGAATTGTTAAAAAACGTCAAATTTCATATAATTCCGAATGGGATGTGTAATAATAAGCTCTTCACTTACGTTTAGAATTCTAAACAGCAAAAAAGGCTGTTTGCATAAATAAGACTTTTCATAAATTTAGGTTAATAATTGGTTAGGTTAGCTCGGAGTTCCCCACTTCGAGCTTTTTTGTCGGATGGGGGATCGCTTCAAGAGTACGAAAAAATACGATTCTGTTCCCGCTTAATTGAGCTGATCCTCCGTTTATTCTAAATGTTAAAAAATGTTAAATGGCATCTATTCTTATAATGAATTCAAAAATGCGACGTTTTCATTACAAATACTTTTCATAAAATAGGTTAATATATGGCTAACGAAAGCTCAGAGTTCCCCACTCTGGGCTTTTTATTTTTCAGGTCCCATTTTCGACTTAAAGGCTTTTTTTGACTTAAGTCAATGTTAGCTTTTTGATCCGTAGCATATTTGTACTCGAAATATAGTTGTGTGGGGGGGGCAGTCATAAAAAAGTTGCATTACAGATGCGTGGTACAGCACTTGGAGCTTGTGTTGCATTGGTGGATTTGCCTCTACGAATGGCAGGGGCATTGGCGGGATTAGTAGCGGGCCCGTTTGGTTATCAGTCGGTTTATTTATTGGGGGAATCAGCTGTCTGCTCGCTATCCTTATATTGATCTGCGACATGAAATAAGCTCAGAGCAATTCACTGTTTGTTGCAGTAAAGAGTCTCATTAAAGTCGGGCGGAACTTAAATCGATATATATAAAATAAGACGGACCAGATGTACATCCGGTCCGCCTTATTTATTGTGTATTTTGCTGCGCTCTAGGCAACTTCTCTTAGATCTACTGCTACTACACGGGATACACCTTGTTCCACCATGGTTACTCCATAGATGATGTCTGTACTTGCAATCGTTTTCTTATTGTGTGAGACTACGATAAATTGTGAATTTTTCGAAAAATCCCGGATAATATTGTTGAACTTATCAATATTCGTATCATCTAAAGGAGCGTCCACCTCATCGAAGATACAAAATGGTGCCGGTTTAGAAAGATAGAGTGAGAATAAGAGAGCTGTTGAAGTCAAGGTCTTTTCACCACCCGAAAGCTGATTGATAGACAGCGGCCTTTTCCCTTTGGGTCTTGCAATAATGTCGATATCTGAATCCAACGGATTGCTCGGGTCTGTGAGTACCAGGTCACAGCTGTCTTCTTCGTTAAATAGCGAACGGAATACTTTAACGAAGTTATTCCTCACGGCATCAAATGTAAACATAAACTGAACCTGAGCGGTATCGTCAATTTCTTTTATTGTTGCCATCAAGGATCCTTTTGCTTCAATTAAATCAGCTTTCTCTTTGTTAATGAAATCATAGCGTTCGTTCATCTCGTCGAAAGCCTCTTTTGCCATCAGATTGATCGTTCCAAATTCATCAAGCTGTTTCTTGAGTTTGCTACATTTGGTTGCCAATGTCGCTTGATCTTCTGTGATCTCAGGCGCATCTTCACGGTCAATTAGATCTTTCAATTCAATGTTGAATTCAACGGAAAGGCGTTCTTTTAAGGCATTGAGGTCGATCTGCAGACCTGTTTTTTTATCTTTGATCTCTGAAATAAGAAAGTCACTCTGCTCTTTTGAACGACGCTGCTGTGTCAGGGCGTCTTCGAGATTATTGATTTTCTGCTTATCTGCATAGTAGTTGTCTTCCAATTCTTTAAGACCATCTTCTAAAGCAATCTTCTGCTCATACATGGCAATAAGATCCCGATCTTCTTCATCTTCAAATGGAATGGTTGTTCTTAACGCTTCTTGCACTTCAACTAATTCTGCACTGTTTCGCTCCAGACGGAGTTCGTGGTCATCCTTCTGCGTCTCTCTAAATTCGAGATCTTTCGTGATATTGGAAACTTTGTTTAACTGTTGATGATAAGCGATATTCTCTTGATTGTATGCGGTCGATTTTTCGTTAAGTATTTCAGCTATTTCATGGAACTGGTCCTGTAAAGTCGATAATTCGGCGATACTCTGTTCTTTTTCCTGGCGCAGCTCCTGAAGCTGTGGCTCGGCAATCCTTAAATCTGATTCTATACTTTCAATTTTCTCCTGAATATCTTTTTTACGGGCCTGGGAGTTATTGATGAAGGCTTGATATTGCTCTTGCTTTGTTTTGACAGTAATTAATTCATTATTCAGTCTATTGAGCTGAAAACGAAGCTCATCGATTAACTCTTTCTGCGAATTGCCGCGTAGTACATCCAAGCGAGCTGTTTCGGCGGTTATTTTATCTTCAAGTTTTGCTATTTCCTGATTTAAGGTTTTGATCTCTTGGGATAACACTTCGAGGTTTTTCGCTCTTCCGATACGTTTGCCCTCAAATAATCCCACGGAACCACCAGAAAGACCCAAATGATGTTTCGAATAACGTCCATTTTTTTGCAGAATCACCTGTCCCAGAGCAGGTAGCTTTTCATCCAGTTCTTTTTCATTGTCATGTTTAAGAATAAAGACCTGCTGGAGCAGCATCGTACATAAAGCCTTGTACTTTTCGTCTACTGTAATCACATCCAACGCAGACATCAAATTGTCATTTGGTGCAGGGGCAGCGCTTGGCGAGTGTGTTATGGCATCTAAAACAAAGAAATTAGCTCTTCCTTTTGCGGCATCGCTCAATAGCTGAATTGCTTGAACAGCATCTTGTTGTGTTTCGACAACATAGTGATTCATTATAGGCTCTAGATAGTTCTCAATAGCCACGCGATAATCTTCCTGACAGAAAAGGACATCTGATAGGAGCGGAGGTTGCTTTTTCCATCCTGCATTTTTCTTGAGGAACCGAATGGAATCGGGGAAACCTTCTAAATTATCAACAAGAGATTTCGTGAGGTTGTATTCGTTTTGTTTGGCATCTACCAGACGGAGGTCTTTGGCAAGCTGGGCCTTAAGTTCTTCTAGGTTTGCCTGGCACTGACTGATCTGTCCTTGGAGCTCTTCTTCCAGCTGGTTTGCTGAGTCATACTGTAACTGCTGTGCTTCCACACGGCCTTCCAGTTCAGTAACAGCAGAATTAAACTGCTGCAATTCGGCTTCTTTTGCTTCTGTATCTACACTATTGCGAACAGATTCTTGGAGGAGGGCTTCTTTCTGAATGGTAAATACGGCAAGATCTTTTTCTAATTTGTAGATTTTTGCCTGTAATTCAGCATTACTCTTATTAAAAAGATCAAGCTTTCCCTTTGCCGATTGTTGCTGTCCCCTCAGTTCGTCGACTTCGGATTTATCCGATTCAAGATTCGTTTTTAACGAATCGAGTTTATTTTGTTCATCAAACAATTCTTCATTCAGTCGTTTGATGGTGTAGAGTACATGATTAAGCTGTTGTTTATCACTGTTGATATCGAGGTTCAACCGGTTCTCTTTATCTTGAAGATTTTTGACCTTTTCGTTTTTGATCTTCTTTTCCGATTCATGACCTCGGATTTTATTGACAAATTCCTGCGTTGTTTTTTGCTGTACCGAAAGGTTTTTTTCTTGTTCCAAATTTGTCTGGCGGAGTGATTGGAGTTCCGTTTCCGCATTCAGAATATTTTGATGTGCATTGGCAGCATCTTTCTGAACCTTGGATTCTTGTGTTTGAAGTCTTTCCAATTCAGTCGAGAAATCTGCTATTTTATAATAAGCCAAATCTATACTGCTTTGGCGGTATTCTGCTTTAAGTGAGGTATATTTTTCAGCTTTTTTAGCTTGATTTTCTAATGATTTGAGGTTCTTTGTGATTTCGTAAAGCAAGTCATCTACACGGCTAAGATCGGCCTCAGTATCTCTCAGCTTTGCCAAAGTCTGTTTTTTACGAACTTTATACTTAGAGATTCCAGATGCTTCTTCGAAGAGGTTGCGACGTGAATTATCTTTATTATTGATAATTTCATCAATCATTTTCAATTCGATGATCGAATAGCTGTCCGCACCAACTCCGGTATCCAGGAACAGATCTGTGATATCTTTTAAACGACATTTGACATCATTCAATCGATATTCACTATCGCCGTTGCGAAACAGCTTCCGCGTGACGGTTACTGTCGAGAATTCCGTTGGCAAAATATTATTGTTGTTGTTGAAGGTCAGCGAGACCTCTGCAAGGTTTGCCGGTTTTCTATTTTTCGTTCCATTGAAGATAATATTTTCCATCTTATCGGAGCGAAGCATCTTTGTACTCTGCTCTCCCAGCACCCAGCGTATGGCGTCGACCACATTGGACTTCCCACATCCATTGGGGCCAACAATCGCTGTGACACCATCATTGAAGTTGATCGTGATCTTGTCTCCGAAACTTTTAAATCCTTTAATTTCTAGTTTGGTTAACTGCATTTATACCAAATTTGTTTGTCGTTATAAGCTTGCGAAAATAGTAAAATTAAACAATAATTTTTCCTTTCTTTATTCACATTTTCCTGTTTCAGGATCACATGAAGGGCCTTCTTCGCCTCTGCGTTCAAGCGGTGTTGGCTGACTGGCCAAGCATTCATTTATGGTGTTGTGAAAGACTTCCATGGGCTGTGCTCCGGGGATAGCATATTTTCTGTCAAATACAAAGAAAGGGACACCTCGGAGTCCTAAGCTGACACCTTCTTGAATATCCTGTGCAACATCATAAGCATATTCATCAGATTCCAATAAGTTTTTTACCTCCTGAGCGGAAAGATGCTCTTGCGCAGCAATCGTGCTGAGCACCTCGTTGTTATTTACATCAAGACCATCCGTAAAATGAGCTTTAAATAAGGCTTTCTTGATCTGAGTGTCTTTTTGTTGCGCTTGGGCAAAATGTATCAGACGATGTGCTTTTTTTGTATTTACAACGATTGCTTTTTCAAAGTTCAGATCAATACCCAGCTCTTTTCCTTGTGCACTGAGCTGTGAGGTCATCGCAACGACATCGTCCATACTCATGCCTTTCGTTTGAACGAGGTAATCGTAGGTTGGCATTGCTGGAGCATCTTCGGGATAATCAGGGTTAAGCTGATACGATTTCCAGATGATTTTAGCGGATGGCTTACTTGTGGACTCCTGAAGAGCTAGTTCAAGCTTTGTCAGACCAATATAACAAAAAGGACAAATGATGTCCGACCAAATTTCTATTTTCATATTTCTTTTTTTACTGCGTATATTGTAATCAAAAATACATATAATAACGATGATTATCTGTTTACATTGTTGCATGGATGTAAACAAGTGTTTCAAGTATTTGTATAACTATGGTGGAGAAAGCTTTTTTAAATCGTAAAGTTACCCTTGTTCTGGGCGGGGGTGGTGCAAGAGGCCTGGTGCATATTGGTATTATTCGACGTCTTGAAGAGCTGGGCTACGAAATCGATGAGGTGGTAGGTTGTTCAATAGGAGCGCTTGTCGGTGGTATCTATGCACAGGGGAAGATGGATGTTCTGGAAGAATGGATGCAGCGCCTGACGAAGAAATCGGTCTTTAATATGATGGATTTTAGCTGGAAGGGACTGGGGATGATGAAGGGGATCAAGGTGTTTAACGCCTTGAAATCTGTGATTCCGGATGCTAATATTGAGACTTTCCCTATTTTGTTTAAAGCCGTTGCGACAGATCTAAACTACGAAAAGGAGGTTGTGCTGGACTTTGGAAGTATGTATGATGCCATTCGGGCGTCGATTGCCATTCCCGCGGTGTTTACAGCTGTAGAAGACGACAATCATGTCTATGTTGATGGCGGGGTACTCAATCCATTGCCTATAAATCATGTCACCAAGAAAGAGAACCTAATCATAGCGGTTAATCTGGAATCTAAACCGGATAAACAATATTCTGTTATCAAAAAACTGGATACAAGGACTTCGAATTCGTTGGATATACTCCAAGCGTCATACTATGTGATGCGCAGGAAAATGAGCCGTATGATTGTTGATTTATACCGGCCCGATGTGGTGGTGGACATTCCCTATAATATCTGTAACCTTTGGGATTATCACCGCTCTGAATTTTTGGTCCAGAAGGGGCGGGAATATATTGACAAAGCATTAAAAAACAAAGCCAAAGCAAAGTAGTTTAGGACGATCAAGGGACTACTTTGCTTTGGCTGTACATGGTTTCTCTGGCATTGAGATACACTGAAACTGATATTTTTATTCTAAGCGAACCATGCGAAGTATTTGTTAAAACAAATTGGGGTAATCGCTAATAATGCCATCAACTTTCACGGCTTTTAGTTGCTCGATTTCTTCTTTCGTATTGACTGTCCAAGGAATGACCTTGATACCAGCTTTGTGACACTGCTTGACATAATCGCTTGTTACTATTTTATGATGCGGACTTATAATAAAAGGCGTAAAACCCAAAGCTGCAATTGTTTGCTCAATACTTTTTGTATGGTTTGCATCAATAAGATAAGAAACTTTGATTTGAGGATATGCTTTGTGCAGATAGTTAATGGCTCTGCTATCAAACGATTGAATAACGGTTCGCGCAGCAATTTTTTTATCGGTGATTACCTGTACCATAAGATCCACAAATTCTTCAACCCTTGGATGGAAAATACCATCTTTATCTTCCTTACTTTTCACTTCGATATTGTAAAACATCGGCGCTTTCCTTTTTAGATTTGCGTAGGCTTCAGTACTATCAATAAGGTCTGCTAGTTTTGCTATACGTGTAACCTGTTTTTTTTGTTCAGGAAACTCTTTGTAAAATTTCGATCCGATATCGTACTTAACCAGATCTTTATAAAGCATATCGTAAATTCTCAACGGTTTGTCCTTGTCAGAAATTTCGGTGCCATTGGGTTTCAATACAAACTTCGGGTTAAGGTAATCGTCGTGAAAGACAACAACCTTACGGTCTTTGGTAATATGACAATCCATTTCCAGTGTTGTCACCTTTGCAAAATCTATTGCATTTTTCATGGCAGCGATAGATTCTTCAGGGTATAGGCCGCGGCCACCACGATGCGCTTCCAAGCTAAGTTTAGGGAAATTGTCTGAAGTTGATTTTGCTGAATCTTTCATAACTGAACAAGATGCAAATGGTAATAACGTGCCCCAAAAGGCAATTCTGAGAAGACTTCTTTTCATTATTAAAATATTTAAACAAAATAGCGGAGTTGTTATATATTGCCCTTTTGAATAAGCGAATATACATATATATTTTGCTTTTACGTATTTTAACTGTTTCGAATACTTGATTTTGCAACTTTATGAAGGTGAATTCGAAACCGAATAAAGTTAAATGAATTTGTTTTGGTTTGAAATTGAGGGGCACAAAGTAGTTCGATGGGCAAATTACCTTGATCTGACAGCGTTTCTATGCCAACCATGAGCTCGTTACCTGCTTCTTGATTGTAGGATAAATTTCTTAATTGTCGACATGAAATCTATTTTTTTTGTCTTTTTTGTAAGAAATTATTGTCATTCCTTTCAGAATTCCCTTTATTTGCACAAATCTCAAATTAGATGGCGAAAAATTTATTGATAGTTGAGTCTCCGGCGAAAGCGAAAACGATAGAAGGGTATTTAGGAAAGGATTTTTTGGTCAAGTCAAGTTATGGACATATTCGCGACTTGGTGAAAACCGATGATGCAATTGATACCGAAAAGAATTTTGAACAAAAGTATGAAGTTCCATCCGACAAAAAGGCGGTTGTAAGTGAACTGAAGAAATTGGCTAAAGCTGCAGAAACCGTTTGGTTAGCGTCCGATGAGGACCGCGAAGGAGAGGCTATTTCATGGCATTTATTTGAGACTTTGGGATTAAAAGATGAAAGCACAAAAAGAATTGTGTTTCATGAGATTACAAAGCCAGCTATTTTGAAGGCTATTGACAACCCGCGTAAAATAGATTATAACCTCGTAAATGCACAACAAGCGCGAAGGGTGTTAGATCGATTAGTCGGATTTGAATTGTCTCCGGTTCTATGGAAAAAGGTGAAACCTTCTTTATCTGCCGGACGCGTGCAGTCAGTTGCGGTTCGTCTGATTGTAGATCGTGAGCGTGAAATCAATAAATTTGAACCCGAAGCGGCTTTTAAGATCGTTGCTTTTTTTCATACGGGAAAAGTTAAGGATAGTTTTAAAGCCGAGCTTCCGCAGCGTTTTGCGACAGAGGCAGAGGCGACCAAATTTTTGGAGGATTGTAAAGCAGCGCTTTTTTCTGTAAAAAATCTCGAAACAAAACCTGCGAAGCGTTCACCGGCAGCGCCATTTACTACATCAACATTACAGCAGGAAGCAAGCCGGAAACTTGGATTTTCGGTTGCCCGCACCATGCAGGTGGCTCAAAGGCTGTATGAATCAGGACGAATTACCTATATGCGTACCGATTCTGTTAATTTGAGTGATACGGCGATTGAGGCTGCTGAAAAGGAAATCAAATCGGCTTATGGTAACCAGTACCATAAAGTCAGAAAATATAAAACAAAGACATCGGGTGCACAAGAGGCGCACGAAGCTATTCGTCCTACTTATTTCTCTGAGCACACCATCGATGGCGATGCATCCGAAAAAAGATTATACGAGCTTATTTGGAAAAGAGCAATTGCTTCTCAAATGAGTGAAGCGGAGTTTGAACGTACATTGGCAAAAATCGACATATCAACTCGTACTGAAGATTTGAATGCTTCAGGAGAGGTGATGAAATTTGATGGATTCTTGAAAGTTTACATGGAATCCTTGGATGACGATCAAGACAACGCGATGGACGAAGATAGTGACAATGCTATTCTTCCACCATTAGCTGTTGGTATGCCATTAACGTTGAAAAACATGTCGGCGACGGAGCGTTTTACACGACCTCCAGCACGTTATACGGAAGCTGCTTTGGTGAAAAAATTAGAGGAATTGGGAATTGGCCGTCCTTCAACCTACGCCCCTACGATTTCAACGATTCAAAACCGCGGGTATGTCATAAAGGAAGAGCGTGAAGGTAAATCGCGCGATTACCGTGTACTGACATTAAAGGATGCCGAATTAACAGCGGTAACAAAAACCGAAATCACTGGTGCCGAAAAAGGAAAAATGTTTCCAACAGATATCGGTGTTGTCGTGAATGACTTTTTGGTTGAACACTTCAACGGTATTGTGGATTTTCATTTTACGGCCAACGTAGAAAAAGAATTTGATGATATTGCGCATGGACTGACCGAATGGACAAAAATGCTGCATGATTTCTATGGGCCTTTTCATTCTGAGGTAGAAGATACTTTAGTCAATGCAGATCGTGCGAATAATGAGCGTGAGCTCGGTGTCGATCCGGTTTCCGGTAAGCCTGTTTCGGTTCGCATTGGTAAGTTCGGCCCATTGGTACAGATTGGTTCTCCTGACGATGAAGAGAAACCTCGTTTTGCTTCCTTGAGAAAGGGACAGATGATCGAAACCATTACTTTTGATGATGCCATGGAATTGTTCAAATTACCGAAAAAAGTTGGTTTATTTGAAGATAAGGAAATGACGGTTGCTGTTGGGCGATTTGGACCTTATATCCGTCACAATTCGGCGTTTTACTCACTACCAAAAGGTGTTGACCCATTGGATGTGACAGAAGAAGAGGCGATACAGATTATCAAAGACAAACGTCAGAAAGATATCGAAAAAGTGATTCGGGTTTTTGATGAAAATCCGGATGCTCAGATTGAACAGGGACGCTGGGGGCCATTTATTCGTTTTGGCAAGCAGAATCTGAAGATTCCTAAGGGAACGGAAATTGAAAAAATTACCTATGAAGATGTGTTAAAATGGGCTGAGGCGGATGCGCCAAAAGGAAAAGCAACTAAAACAAAAACAACAGAAAAGAAAACTGTAGCAAAAAAGACTACCGCTAAGAAGGCTCCAGCTAAAAAAACTACAAAGTCTAAATAAGCATGAAAGCAGATTTGCCTGAAAATATAGTCAAAGACATTATGATCGCCGTCGTTTTGGAAGGTGAGACGGTGGAGACAAAAAATTGGACTGTCTATGTTATCAACGACAAGAATATTGCTATTCAGAACGTGCTGATTAGCTCAAAAGGTTATGGCGAAAAGGATGGCCGACAAGTAACAACAACGACTTTGCGTCATTTTATTGGTAATATAGAAGCTAAATCTTTCGATCGTGTTGAAGCGATTGATGAACAGGTATTCGGGCTTACAAATGAATATTGGTTGAGTTTTTATATTGATAACATTATTTACGATAAAAAATATATCTTTTTACCTGAAAGCATTGTGGATGGTAACCTGACTAAGGTTCCTTTGGTCAATCGCCCAGGTGTAATCATAGGAGGAAACGAATAATGAGTGGACGTCACAATTTTATTATTGCCATAGATGGTTTTTCCTCCTGCGGTAAGAGTACACTGGCAAAAGCTTTGGCAAAAAAACTGAAGTTTGCCTTTATTGATAGCGGAGCCATGTATAGGGCTGTCACACTCTATTTTATCCGGCATAAAATAGCGCTGGATGATCAAGAAGCGATCGAAAGCGCACTAAAAGATATCCATATTGATTTTATCCCAAATGCAATAAAGACGGAGATCCATCTAAATGATGAGGATATTTCGGAAGAGATCCGTCAGATGTATATTTCTGATAAAGTTAGTGATGTGAGTGCAATTAAAGCTGTCCGGGTTGCCATGGTTGCCCAGCAGCAAAAATTGGGTAGCAGACGAAATATTATTATGGATGGCCGTGATATCGGTACTACTGTTTTTCCAGATGCTGATCTGAAGATTTTTATGACGGCCGATCCTAAAGTACGTGCTGCGCGACGTTATTTGGAGTTGACGGAAAAAGGGGAGGATGTGACGTTGGAAGAAGTCGTGGAAAATCTTGCAACACGTGACCGTATCGACAGTACCCGTGCGGAAAGTCCATTACGACAAGCGGAAGACGCGATTGTTTTGGATAATTCTAATCTGACACCAGAACAACAGCTCCATTTTGTTGAAGAAGAGTATTTGAAAGCTAAGGCTGCAAAAGTCCAATTATAAAACACAAAGAAGGCCGATTATTTAATCGACCTTCTTTGTGTTTGGAATATCATTATTTTATACTGTTAATTTGTTGTTGTTCCAATAATTTTCCAACATTGTTCTTTTCTCCAAACTCTGCTGTCTCATCTTGAAAAGATTCCAGAAGAGCTTTAATAGCATCTGAATTATCTGCTGTACGTTGATAGATATCGGGAATTGTTTTTTCGATATTTTTATCGCCGAGTTCAATGTTATCAACTTCGATTTTGCCTATTTTTTCCAAAACAGCTTGCTGGCTATTTCTGACATCTTCTAATTCTCTCGCTATTTTTTCCATCAATTGGAATTTCTTCAATTTATCCATATGAAATCGCTTTTGTTACTATTAGAAGAACAAGATGCTTCAAAACTTTGTTTTGTTTTTTTTTAAAAAGAAATAGAATTGGGGTTTATGGGAAGGAACCATGAAAAAAGAAAAAGGCGGAACATGCATGTTCCGCCTTTCTTAAGTGCTGTTATCTTATTGTTAATTTGTGCGTCCCGGATACACTTGGAGTGCTTTCTCTAAGCAAACTAAAGCGCTTTTAAGATCATCCTGATTCAGTACATAGGCCAGGCGGACTTCATTTACTCCAGCACCCTCTGTACTATAAAAGCCCGTAGCTGGAGCCATCATAACTGTTTCGTTATTGTAAGAGAACTCTTCCAACATCCATTGACAGAATTTATCTGCATTATCAATTGGTAATTTGGCTACGACGTAAAATGCGCCACCCGGGTTAGGAGAGTAAACTCCTTCAATGGCATTGAGCCCTTTTACGAGGGTATCTCTTCTTGCTGTATATTCTTTGGATACCGCCTCGAAGTAACTGTCTGGTGTATCAACAGCAGCTTCACCCGCTATTTGTCCTTCTAAGGATGGGCTTAAGCGCGCTTGTGCAAATTTCAGTGCTGTCTGATATAGTTCTTTATTTTTGGTAATGATACATCCAATACGCGCACCACAAGCGGAGTAACGTTTTGATACTGTATCAAAAATAACGACATTATTTTCGAGACCTTCTAAATGCATTGGTGAGATAAACGCTCTGCCATCGTAACAAAATTCACGATAAGCCTCATCTGAAAAAAGGTAAAGATCATATTTTAGACAAAGTTCACGAAGAGCTTCGAGTTCTTCTCTGGAATAAAGGTAACCTGTAGGGTTATTTGGATTACAGATGCAGATTGCTTTGGTTTTAGCGGTAATTACTTTTTCAAATTCGGCGATGGAAGGTAATGCAAATCCACTTTCAATATAGGACATGATTGGTTTGATTACCACATCGGAGGAACAAGCAAAACCATTGTAATTCGCATAAAATGGCTCTGGAATGATGATCTCTTCGCTTTCATTTAAACAGGCTTGCATAGCGATCATAATCGCTTCCGAACCACCATTTGTTACTAATATATCTGTCGGCTCGATATTATAATTTAGCTTATTATAATATTCTGCTAACTTGTTTCGGTAAGAGGCTGTACCTTCAGAA
Source organism: Sphingobacterium sp. UBA7038 (assembly GCF_002494055.1). Lineage (NCBI taxonomy): Bacteria > Pseudomonadati > Bacteroidota > Sphingobacteriia > Sphingobacteriales > Sphingobacteriaceae > Sphingobacterium > Sphingobacterium sp. UBA7038. The sequence continues at coordinate 52,013 of NZ_DLAV01000022.1, read as the reverse complement.
GGTGTGTAGGCCCACACTTTGAACTGTATATTTTTCAAAGCATTAAGCATCACTTCAGGTGTTTGGATATCAGGTTGTCCGATATTGAGGTGATATATCTTTTTACCTTCTTTTTTTGCTTGATCAGCATATGGCGTCAACTTTCTAATAGGCGACGCAGGCATATTCAGCCCTTTTTCTGATATTACTGGCATTATAGTTTTTTTAAAATTAGTAGTGCAAAGCTAACCAAAATAAAACGAAAAAAGCCACATGATAATGTGGCTTTTTTCGTTTTATCTATGGGAATTGTTATTCTACAATACCCTTAATGTATAGCGTTTTTACAGGAGTCTTGGTATTCGACTGCACCGTGAAGCTCTTTGTGAATGGCGCTTTTGCTGCAGCATTGTAAGTCACTTTAATCGTACCACTTTCTCCTGGTTTGATTGGCGTTTTTGTAAATTCTGCTACAGAACATCCACAGGTAGGCACCACGTTGGAAATGATAATTGGCTCGCTACCGGTGTTAGAAAATTTGAAATTATACGAAACGGGCGTGCCGGCAGGAATTTTACCAAAATCATGTGTTTCTTTTTCGAATTTAAATTCTCCTTGTCCTGTTTGCATCGAAGAAAAACCAATAAAGGAAATGATCACTGCTAAGATTATTATATACTTTTTCATGCTTCTAAAATATTACTTTACGATTAAAATAGTACAACTGATATGCCAAATTTAATATTTATTGCCAATTTATTGTACATCTAACAACTTTATTACAGTTATATTATCCCTTCTTTCAATAGATCCTGTATGTGGATAACACCAGCGTAATTTCCTTTGTCGGAAACCAATAGTTGTGTGATATTGTTTTCACGCATAATATGGAGCGCATTGGCGGCCAATTCATCTTTATCGATAATTTTAGGTGATTTTCCCATGATATCGGCGGCAGTAATTGTCGCTAAATCCGTGTGTTTCTCCAGCATACGACGGATATCACCATCTGTGATGATGCCAAGTATGTTTTCATCATCCAACACGGCGACAGCTCCCAGTCTAAACTGTGTTATGGTGATGATGATATCACTTACTGTGGCTTGTTGTGGGACGCTAGGTTTGCCATTCTGATCGGATAGATCGCCGACTCTCAAGTACAGCTTTTTGCCTAATGCTCCTCCTGGATGGTATTTTGCAAAATCTTTATCCGTGAAATCACGGCACTCTTGTAATACCACGGCAAGCGCATCACCCATTGCCAACTGAGCAGTTGTACTTGAAGTTGGTGCAAGGTTGTTGGGACAAGCTTCTTTCTCAACGGTGGTATTTAAAATATAGTCGGCATTTTTAGCGAGGTAGGAATCTGTATTTCCGACCAAAGCAACCAATACATTCTTTGTCTGTTTTAAAAAGGGAACAAGTACTTTAATCTCAGGTGTATTACCACTTTTAGAGATGGCAATAATCAAATCATTTTGTTGGATGATACCAAGATCTCCATGGATAGCATCAGCAGCATGCATAAAAATCGATGGTGTACCTGTCGAATTGAGCGTTGCAACTATCTTTTGAGCAATAATAGCGCTTTTACCAATTCCAGTTACAATAACTCGGCCGTGCAAATTAAGAATACGATCGACAACGGTAACAAAATCATCATCAATATATTGAGCTAAAGCAGCTACTGCCTTGGCTTCTTCTTGAATAGCTTGAATAGCTATATTTTTTATTTCGTAGTTGTTTTTCACAAAAAATACTCTTACTTTTATGTATTAGAATAGATTGCAAAAATAGATTATTTTTCAAGATTATTTCTTCATTTATCTATCTTATTTTTGCCCAAGGCGCAATGGAAATAGAAAAATCACTTTTCGACAATTTACAAGATTTTTTTGGTTTTGATACTTTTAAGGGGGATCAGGAGGCAATTATAAACAGTATTCTTCAACGGAGAGACACGTTTGTAATTATGCCAACCGGAGGAGGGAAATCAATTTGCTATCAACTTCCAGCACTCATGAGTGAGGGGACTGCAATTGTTATTTCTCCATTGATTGCTTTAATGAAAAACCAAGTAGATCAGCTTCGTGCATTCGGTGGCGAAGATAGTATCGCTCATTTTTTGAATTCTTCATTGAATAAAAGTGAGATTACAAAGGTTAAGGATGATGTAATCGCTGGGAAGACCAAATTGCTGTATGTCGCTCCGGAATCTCTTGCTAAGCAAGATAATTTGGACTTCTTACACCAAATCACCGTGTCATTTGTAGCGGTTGACGAAGCGCATTGTATTTCCGAATGGGGACACGATTTTAGACCAGAATATCGTAAAATACGCCAGGTCATTAATGAAATAGGGGCCAATATTCCTATTATTGCGCTTACAGCGACAGCAACACCTAAAGTACAGTCTGATATTCGTAAAAATTTGCAGATGACTGATGCTGTTTTATTTAAGTCATCATTTAATCGTAGCAACTTATATTACGAGGTAAGACCTAAAAAAGATGTCGTAAAAGAAATTGTACGTTTTATCAAAACCAAATCGGGTAAGACGGGCATTGTCTATTGTTTGAGCCGTAAAAAGGTAGAAGAAATCAGTGAGGTTTTGAACCTAAATGGCATCAAAGCTTTACCTTACCACGCGGGTTTAGACGCCAAAACAAGAGCAGATACACAGGATAAATTTTTGATGGAGGATGTCGAAGTGATTGTGGCTACCATTGCTTTTGGTATGGGAATAGATAAACCTGATGTTCGTTATGTGATTCACCACGATATTCCTAAATCCATGGAGGGATATTATCAGGAAACTGGACGTGCTGGACGTGATGGGGGTGATGGTTATTGCTTGGCTTTTTATTCGGAAAAAGATGTTGAAAAACTGACCAAGTTTATGAAAGATAAACCTGTGGCTGAACGTGAGATTGGCACGCAGATCTTAAAAGAGGTTATTGATTATTCGGAGTCTGCAGTATGTCGCCGTAAACAGATTCTTCATTATTTTGGAGAAAATTTTGACGAGCAGGGCTGTAATAATATGTGTGATAATTGTCGTTCGGAAAAAGAATATTTTGAGGCCGAAGACGCTTTAAAAGATGTATTGGGCTTTATTCAAGAACAGGGTGAAAAATTTGATGATCATCACGTGATTAACGTCATGATCGGCCAAAACAACCAACCCGTATCCGCCTATAAACATGATGAACATCGTCTTTTCGGAAAGGGCAAAGATAAAGGTGTTATTTATTGGAAATCCTTACTTAGGCAGGCAGTGCTTGATAACTTTATCGAAAAAGATATTGATCATTATGGCCTTTTAAAATTGACAGCTATTGGTCGTCATTATCTGGATAATCCTTATCAACTAAAATTTGTTTTGAATCGTCCAATTGAAGGGGGGGATAATACAAATTCGGAAGATACAGGACAGGGTACAGGGGCCTTAGATACCGTCTTGTTGGGTATGCTTAAAGATTTACGTAAGAAAATTGCAAAGGGCAAGTCCCTGCCGCCGTTTGTTATCTTTCAAGATCCTTCGCTGGAAGAGATGTGTACACATTATCCAATTGCTATCGATGAGTTGAAACAGATTCAGGGGGTAGGGAATGGTAAAGCGATTAAATTTGGTGCTCCATTTATTGCCTTGATCAAAGACTATGTTGAGGAGAATGAAATTGATAGACCTGTGGATCTTGTCATTAAGAGTACAGCTAATAAATCGGCATTAAAAGTGTCTATTATTCAAAATATCGATCGTAAAATTGCATTAGATGATATTGCCTCAGCTAAGGGGATAACTTATGAAGAAATATTGAAAGAAATTGAGACGATCGTAAACGCAGGAACGAAAATCAATATCAATTACTTTATTGATGAGGTCATAGATGAGGATCGTCAAGATGAGGTATATGACTATTTTAAGACAGCAGAGACTGATTCAATTAATGATGCGCTTAAAGAATTAGGTGGAGACGATTATAGCTATGAGGATCTCCAATTGATGCGAATCAAATTTTTATCAGAACTCGGCAATTAATTTTTTATAATTATATGATTAACAAATACATTCCCGAAATCAAGAATGGGACATCGCAGAATTTCTTTTTAATGGCGGGGCCATGTGCAATTGAAGGAGAAGAAATCGCTTTGCGTATTGCTGAAAAGATTGTTACAATTACAGATAAACTAAATATTCCGTACATTTTCAAGGGATCTTACCGTAAGGCCAATAGATCGCGGCTAGATTCATTTATGGGGATAGGTGATGAGAAAGCGTTGAAGATTTTAGAGAAAGTTGGGAAAACTTTTGGTGTACCGACGGTGACGGATATCCATGAGAGCCATGAGGCGGAAATGGCAGCCGCATACGTTGACGTTCTTCAAATTCCAGCATTTTTGTGCAGACAGACTGACTTATTAGTTGCAGCAGCAAAAACGAACAAGGTGGTCAATGTAAAGAAAGGTCAGTTTTTGAGTGCTGGATCTATGAAATTTGCAGTGGATAAGATCGTGGAATCTGGAAATGAGAAGGTTTTTTTAACTGATCGGGGTAATACGTTCGGCTATCAGGATCTCATTGTAGATTATCGCGGGATTCCCGAAATGCGTTCTTTTAACGTGCCCACAATAATGGACTGTACACATTCCTTACAACAACCGAATCAAACTTCTGGCGTAACAGGAGGGAAACCAGCATTAATTGAAACAATAGCCAAAGCTGCAATAGCGGTGGGAGCCGACGGCCTGTTTATAGAAACACATCCTGATCCGGCAAATGCGAAGTCTGATGGCGCCAATATGTTACATTTGGATTTACTTGAAGGCTTGATGGAAAAACTGGTCCGAGTTAGACAAGCTATTTTATAGTATAATAAATAAATCGCAATAGAAAGGAGCCAATAGGCTCCTTTTTTATAATCAATTACACCAAACTTAAAGCTAAATTATTGTATGTTCTCAAAAGTTGCATTGACAGCGTTTTTGTTGTTGTCTTTTTCTGCCATCAAAGCGCAGGAGAGTTATAGTTGGTTTTCTCCACTAGAAGATAAGCATGTGGAAGGTAGGCTGGAGAATCAGAAGCTTTCGGCCTTCAATAGACTTCCGGATGAACTGGAAAGCCAGGTACGTAAACCCGTATGGGAACTGGGGAAGAATAGTGCGGGATTCTATATTGACTTTCAAACTACTTCACCTGAGATTATGGTTCAATACCAAGTGGCTGGCGGTTTAAATATGCCCCATATGCCAACAACAGGTGTCAGTGGGCTTGATCTTTATGCTTATGATACTGTAAACAAGGAATGGAAATGGGCTTATGGCAATTATGATTTTTCGGATACCATTTCTTATACATGGAAGAATATAGGGCGCAATGGAAAATTTAATTACCGCTTATATCTTCCGCTATACAATACGGTTAAGTGGTTAAAGATTGGTGTGCCAAATACCGCTAAATTAACGTATACCCATACCACAGCAGCCAAACCTATTGTTGTGTATGGGACCTCGATTGGACAGGGGGCCTGTACCAGTCGCCCAGGCTTAGCTTGGACCAACCAAGTGGGACGTGCGTTTGACCATGAAATGATCAACTTATGCTTTTCTGGTAACGGTCGATTGGAACAACCGATTTTGAATGTGATGAATAGTGTAGATGCTGCCTGTTATGTGTTGGATTGTATTCCTAATCTTGCTATTTCAAAGTCGCTAACAGAAGAGCAATTGGATTCACTGTTGGTCAATGCGGTGACATTTTTAAGAAAAGAACATCCGACGACACCCATTATTTTGACACAGCATAGTTCGGGGAGCATAGCCGAAGTCTTTAATGAAGATAAAAATGCGGAATACCAGCAAAGTAGCCGTGTGCTGAAGGCGACTTTTGAAAAATTACAATCAAAAGGAATCCGTCAGCTTTTCTTATTGTCGAGTCAAGACCTTAATCTGGATCTGAATTCGACCGTTGACTACGCTCATCCAAATGATCAAGGTATGGAAAGAATCGCAAATGCGTATATTAAATTGTTGAAGAAAATTCTCAAGTAAACTACAGTCAACGAGGACTTCACCATAGCAGTATTTCGAATTTACCTCATCGAAGGGAAATTGTGTATGAAAAGGATTTGTTGATAAAATGATAACAGTATGCTGTTATTTAAAAAAGGGAAGTTTTAAACTTCCCTTTTTTATTTCTTTTTCATTTTCATGGTCATTTTTGCCTTTTCGCCACCGCCATAATTAAAAGTCTTGGCATTGCTTTCTTTCTTTTGGTGGAATGCGCCACCTCGGGAAAGATCTTCTTTATCTTCCTCCTTGCTCGACTTTTTCTTTTTGTCGGTGATGGGATTATAGATTACAAGATCCTCTGGCAGTTCCAAAACATCCATTCTTTTACCGACAGCCTGTTCTATTTTTTTAACCATGGGTAATTCCAGATCTGTTGTGAAAGTCAACACGACTGATTCTTCATTTTCGTCATTTTTAACAAGATGATTTAAGAATTCCTCCTTTTCATTTGGTAACTCAAATTGAAAAATGAATGGAACAGCGGAAAGGTCTACATCGTTCGTATTTTCCCGTGCAATTATTAGGACACGAGATTGACTATTTTCCTTGAAATCTTCCATCGTCTCATAGCCAAAATCATCATAGAACAATGGATTGAGGATAGCAATTTCTTCTTTATTGCTACTGAACAAACTGCTGGCCAACTTTTGGGCAGTAAGCTTCGAATTTACAAAGACGACTACTTTTTGAAATACTTCTTTATCCTGCAACAGAAGATTTAATAAATTGATCTTTGTTGTGAAATTAGGAACATGATATAATAATAGATCTAGGGTGTCGACAGTGTCATTCTCAAGTTCATCTATTTCGACCGAGGCACAATTTTCATTCATGAAATTGTCGATCATGTCATAAAGTTTTTGGTGTTCAACAGTACTGAAAACTAAATGTTGTACTTTTCCGCAGCTTTCGGCTAATTCCCTTACCGTATTTTGCATTCCTTGTTTGATAATCTCTTCAGCATCATCGATAATCAGTGTCTGAATACGGTTGAGATTCAAAGCCAATTTAAGATAGATAGCTCTTGCACGATTTGGGGTAGCTACAACAATGTCTTTTCCATCAACCAGTTCTTCGATTTCTTCTTCCATGCTGCCTGAAGCCCGCAATCCAATGATGCGAAGATCTTTATTTTTGCTTAATTGATAGAATCTCTCAACAATTTCGTCGATACGTTCTTCATTAGGCGCCAAGATCAAAAACTTCGGAGCTTCATCTGTTGTGAATTTCAACTTCATCAAGGTAGATAAGACATAAGTTGTGGTTTTGCCTGCACCTTCTGGAGCGATGGCAATCACATCCTGTCCACCAAGAATTCTGGAAATGCATCTACTTTGAATTTCCTTTGGAGCAAGATAACCGAGTTCGGTCATCGTAGCATTCAATCTTTTGCTAAGTTTTAGTTTCTCTAACGACACGTATCCTTTTATTTATGTAAGTTACAAAAATACAAATTTTGATCTTAGATCAACTAATGTGCGCCCATTTTTGAAAACAGATTGATAATAATGACTCCAACAACAATCAAGACCATACCGATAATGGCTGCTGTATCGGGAATCTGTTTAAATAAGAACATACCAATAAGCGTAATGGCTACAATACCAACGCCAGACCAAATTGCGTAGGATATTCCGACGGGCAGGTATTTAAGTGTGATACTTAAAAAATAGAAGGCAATAATATAGCCTACAATACAGAGAATGGTAGGCTTTATAAGGGTAAAACCCGCAGACTTCTTGAGGAAAGTGGTTGCAAATATCTCTGCGGCTATAGCAAGAAAAAGATAGGTGTACTTCATTGTTACAAAGGTACAATTTTTTGCTCAGCAAGGTTCGGTTAATTAGGTCAATAACAGGGGGAAGTTAATTTATTTTCGAGACAACGAATTGCGTATAAGAGCAATTTTATCTATGTTTGGCCAATTCACATAGCTAGACGCTAGATTTGATTTTATGGGGCATGTTCGAACTTTTTGGAAATCTGTACTAATATTCTTTGTTTTATTGTGCTTTTGCGATGCTATTGTTGCGCAAGAACAGCTGCAAGATTTGCAGAAGTCGTATTACAGTCTTCCTTTAGGAAGTAAAGAACGGTTTGTGTTAACGGGTAAATATGCACAAGCCCTATATTTTAGTAATGAAAAAGCGCTGGCCAGTCAATTGCTTAATGATAATATTCAGTTGGCCAGAAATTATCCTGACAAGCAATATTATGCCTATTTGAATTGTATTGCTGCCATGAACAGTTTTAATGATCATGCATTTGAAAAATCACGCTATTATTTAGAACATGCTAAATCTGTACTCCCCATAGTTAACGATAATGGAATAAAGGGGTATGTGCATTATTGTGATGGATGGGTTATGACACGACAGAATAAAGAGGATGAGGCTGTTTCCCAATTCCATAAAGCAATTTCATTTTTAGAGAAGGCGCCACCGACTGAGGCAAATATCGCCCGAAAATTGGCAGTTTATAAGGAGCTTACAGCGATCTATGCAAACCAACGCAATTATGATTTTCAAGAAAAGTACACCACGCTTCTGCTGGAAACGGCGAAGGAAGGAAAGAATGTCAATAGCCTATTTGACGCTTACATGCAGGCTGGTTACCTATTTGAAGAGGAGTATAGATCCAATAATGCAGACCAAAATCTATTAAGGAAAGCTGAACAACACTATCTTGAGGCTTACAATTTGGTAGAAAAGAACGAGAAACATCTTGTTAATCCAACAGATTTAGCTTACGTTTCTGTTAATTTAGCGAATCTGTACCATGAGTTTTATCCAGAAAATGGTGGTAAAAAAGCAATATCATATGCGAAACAGGCCTTAGATATTGCTGCTGAAACGGGACAATATGCCATTACAATACCTGCTTACGGTATCCTCGCTGATGAATCTTTCAAAGTCGGACATCGAGAGGAAGGAAAAAAATATCTGCAGCAGGCACTGCACAATCTTCAAAGAGAGCCCCATTATGATTACCAAGTCGGGTTAAGCCTGTTTAGCAGACTGGCTGAAGTAAGTGTTGAAGAGGGTAAATATGAGGAAGCTTTCAATTATCAAAAAAGTTACATAGATGTATTTGAAAAAGCATTTAATTCGGATAAACTGGATAAGACGAAGCAACTTGAGCTAAAGTATGAGCGTGAATTGCAAAACCAAAAGTTAATGCGGCTTCGATTGGAAGGCGAGAAAAAGGAACAGCAGATCAAGCTGATGAAAGTCTTGAACGATAGACAACGTCAACTGGTGGAGAATTTGAAATTAAATGAACTCAATCGAACACAACAGCTCAAGGTACTCCAACTTGAACGGGATAAAAAGGAACAGGATTTGCAATTAAGCCAACTGGAAAATGAACAGCGCTTGCAAGAACTTGACGTGTCAAAAAAGCAAATTGCCTTTAAATCACGAATGAATTCAATTTATATTTGGTTGTTCGTCAGTTGTTTGGTTGTGATTGTTTTGCTGTTTTATGCGTATTGGCAACGTTCAAAGGCCTTGAAGCAGAAGGTTCATTTGCATGAACTGGAGATGGAAAAGAATAATCAACAACATGCTATTAAAAACCTGACTGCAATGCTGGCCGGGGAAGAGAAAGAGCGTACCCGTCTTGCTCGCGACCTGCATGATGGATTAGGAGGTTTGCTGTCAAGTACCAAATTGGGATTATCAGCCATAAATAAAAATGTATTGGAGCAGGAATCCATGAAAGAAGGAATCGATCGAAGTATTGATTTGCTGGACGGGGCTGTAGATGAACTTCGCCGGCTTGCACATAATCTTATGCCAGATTTAATTGTAAAATATGGTTTGAAAGAAACTTTAAGAGACTATGCAAACCGAATGAGTCAATCGACATGTCAAGTAGAATGTGAATTTTTACAATTTGAATCAACCTTAAGCACGGAACAGGAAATTTCTTTGTACAGAATTATTCAAGAATTGGTGAATAACGCGTTGAAACATGCTAATGCGGCCAACATTTTAATACAGCTTTCTTCACATAATAAACGTTTACATATTACTATTGAAGATGATGGCAAGGGTTTTGATATGGAAAGTGTCGATTTGCAGCACTCTGCGGGAATGCATAATGTGCGGTCAAGACTTTCGTTTCTACACGGGGAAATGAAGGTTATGTCGGAGAATGGAGCGGGTACAACCATAGAATTGGAATTACCTATGATTTAACTTTTTGGAAAAATGATAAAAATAGCGATTACAGACGATCACCCTTTGCTACTTGAGGGATTGAAAAACATTATAAATGCGCATGAAGATTTTGAAGTTGTGGGCATGTATTCCAGCGCCACTGAACTGTTCCATCGTATTCCTGCTGATATGCCATTGGTATTGCTGCTCGATATCAATCTGCCGGATGCTAACGGTATTGATTTGGTTAAAGGTCTAAAGGAAAGCAATAAGGATTTGAAAATTATTGCGTTTAGTGTACATAATGAATTTGCAGTGATTAACAGCATTTTAAATGAGGGTGCCAATGCCTATCTACACAAAAATGCAAATGGTGATGAAATAATTGCTGCCATTTCCGCTGTTCTTGTCGGCAAAAGGTATCTCTGTGAGAAAACGCAGGCGATCCTGAACAAGAAGGTGGAAATGGGGCTTAAGCAGGTGCCAAAATTGACACGTCGCGAGAAAGAGGTGCTTACTTTCGTGGCGCAAGGAATGACAACAAATCAAATTGCCGATTCATTGTTTATCAGTTCACATACGGTAGAGAGCCATCGCAAAAATCTAATGGAAAAATTTCAAACCAAAAGTGTTACTGCGGCAGTAAAATCGGCTATAGAATACGGATTAATTCGGGAAGCCTAATTAGACTCCCCAATTCCCTGATTTCAGGGATGAAAAGATCCCCAGGCATTTGATACTTTTGCTATTATTGATTTTAAAATAGAAGGTATCAAGTGCATTGCTGAAACCTAGTTTTTACGCTCTTTTCAGAGAAGGTATTGTTTCAGCCTTTGATTCATTGATCTATTTTAAATCGAATAGGTTTCAGAACAAAATTTCAAATCTAGGATTTTCTTAAGGAGCTCAATACTGCGGAATCTAATTTCTTAGTTGAGGGGTCTGTCAGATAGTTCTTTACGAGATAAACTACCAAAAATTACTGATTCAATTGTTATGATTAAAAAAATAATGCTTTGGACGATAGCTGTCCTCGTACTGTTGGCGATTGTCGCCTGGGGCGGATATATACTACGACAGCAAGAATCCTATAAATCATTGGTCCATAAAAAAAGTAAGGCTTTGTTGACCATATCATTGGATGATATCCTGCTGAATCAGTTTTTTAATAAATGGCAGTCAGCGCCGAAAGAGGGACAGGATTTTGGCAAAAAACTAAGTAAACTCAAAGATAATGGTATTGATATAAAAGCGAATGTATTTCTTTTTGCTTTGGAACCGCATCCAAAAAACTTTTATGCTTTTTTTCAGCTAAAAAATAAACAACAATTTTTGACCTTTCTAAAGGATGTATTACAGGTTGGTGCGGTGGAAAGTGATCTCGCCCCTGATGTGAGCTATGCCTATCATCAACCGAGTAAAATCGCCTTTATCTGGAAAGGGGATGATCTGCTGCTAGGTCTAGGCTTTGATCTTGATACAAAGAAGGAAGAAATGCTTCAGCTAATTCAATCAAAAGAGGACCGGGTTACCATAGAACAATTTATCAACCGTCCAAGCACGTTGACCGGAAAATCACTGCGTTATAGCAATATTTCAACAGATAATTTTATCGAACTTGATTTGAAAGGAGACCATGTCGAAGTATCCGGCGAATTTTTCTCAACAGATTGGAATTTTCCAAAGGAATATCTTGTGAGAGAACTCGCTTCCGCAAAATACATTGGTAAAGCTTGGATCAATATACCCAATAGTCAATTTAAAAATCAGCTAAAACAACTACTTAGTGAACTCCCTTTAGCCGCCGATTCTATTATAACACATTTGGATGGAAATTACGTCGATATTGAAATTTTGAAAAATAAGGTCATTCAAACAGATACCATTATAAATTATGCGGTTGATGAAAATTTTGAAACGATCGAAGAGAAAACACCGTACGAAACGAAAGTTCCGGATGTAAGAATAGCCATGCGTGGAGATAGCGACATGAGTAGATTCCTCCCCAATAAATTATTTTATCACTGGTTTCAAAAACAAGATAAGGGATTTAGTTTGCTGTCCACATCAAAGGATATTGATAAACTTAACGTAGCTTACAATAAGACGGTTGAACTATCCCATGTGGCAGTTCATTTGGCGGATTGGCCAAATGAGGCTAAAATATCACCGATTCTATTATTGAAAACGATCGCGTCAGACATTACGCTGAGCCTTAAAGTTGCAGACCACAATCGCTTGGTTCTCCAGGGAACAATAGGAGACTACTCGCATTAAAACGCGTTAACGACAAACATTCTTAGCTTCTCAATGGTTTGTTTTGGAGTACAAAGTACAAGAACATGGATAAACGAACTAAAAGTAGAAGTAAGGTGAAAACCTATTGGCGAATTTTAAAGAGTACGGTGGCTGGATTTTTGAATGAGGATTCGATGAAATATAGTGCTTCATTATCTTATTATACTGTTTTCTCTATTGGTCCTATATTGGTTTTAATGATTGCCTTAGCTGGAATTTTTTATGGTGAGGATGCGATTGAAGGGAAAGTATTCCTGGAACTCCGCGGTTTGGTGGGAAGCAATGCTGCAAAACAGATTCAAGAAGTTATTCAGAATTTGCAGCTTTCGGGAAAATCAAACCTGGCGTTGCTTATCAGTAGCATTACATTGGTTTTAGGAGCAACGACGGTTTTTGGGGATATACAGAATTCGATTAACAAAATTTGGCACGTAAGGGCAAAGCCGAAAAAAGGCTGGTTAAAATTGATTCAGGATAGATTGTTATCTTCGTCTTTGGTGATTGGATTGGGCTTTTTATTAGTCGTTACACTCATCGTAAATGGTGTAATATTGGCGTTGACAGATCAGCTACAGCATTATTTCCCGGACGTGACCGTAATGTTAATGGATGGGATTAACTTTGCATTGTCTTTTGGAATTATATTCTTGTTATTTAGTGTCATATTTAAAGCACTTCCGGATGTAAATATTCACTGGCGGACCGTACGGGCGGGTGCCTTATTTACGTCAATTTTATTTGTATTGGGACGTTATTTAATTGGAGTCTATCTGGAGCATTCTGCAACCCAAGATACCTATGGTGCGGCAGGTTCATTTGTGTTGATCTTACTTTGGGTCTACTACACAGCAGCTATTTTATATTTTGGTGCAATCTATACAAGGGAGTACGCCACTGTCATGGGCATCCCTATTGAACCCTCGCAATATGCCGTGCATGTTGAAACGCAGGAAATTGAGCGTAATGTAACCGAAATACCTCCGGCCCCGTTAACACAAGAGGAGCAGACGATTACCGAAGAGGATACTACGATCCCCAAGAAAGCATAAACATTAGATTTACTGAATTCTTACCACCAAATTCTGTAAATTTGATGGTAAGATCGATCTATTGTTTATGAACAAATTACAATCATTACGTGAGAAACTCAATTTAACACAAGAGGAACTAGCGCAAAAATCAAATATTTCAGTAAGAACAATTCAGCGGATTGAAGCGGGGCAGTCGCCAAAGGGTTACACCCTTCGCGCACTTGCACAGGCATTGAATGTGGAGGAATCGGAGTTTTCTGCGTATGATATACCTCTTGAGTCAGAAAACTTGAGATGGATCAAGATTATCAACCTGTCTTCCTTACCCTTTTCTATATTGCCACCATTAAATATTTTGGTACCTGTCGCAATTATGCTCTTCAAAAAACAGCATTCATATAAAGTTCGCCAGTTAATCTCAATTCAAATCGTATCGACTTTAATTGCTGTTTTACTGATGCTTATTATTTTTATACTGAACGATTGGGTAGGTATTAAAAGCAATGTGAAATTGCTTATTCCGTTATGTTGGATACTTATGAATATAATCATTATACTGCGAAATGCGATTGGATTAAATAAAGCTGGGCATGCACGTATTTTGCCCGATATAAGTATATTATAGGTGCTTTTATACAATTGTCGGCTAGCTGTCGGGACATTGTCGGGCTGTAAAAGGGTATTCTTCGTCTGGTATTTTTTTTCTTTGATCTTCAAAAAAATGCAAAATTATGAAAACAGACAATCAAAAGAAGAAACGCCATATTGCCTTGGCTACCTTTGCTATTATTCTTTCTTTTTTTACGATGACGAACGTCTTTCCGCAAGCTAAGATTCCTTTGATCAAAGCTTCATCTGAGAAAGCCGGTATTACAGATGGCGCCTATTGCCATGTTGACTGGAAATTAGATCCCAAGGCAGATCCCGACGTCTATTTCGTAAATATTCCAACAAAAGAAAGTACAGTTGTTTTTAAAACAGATCAGGAGGAATTGACTGTGATGACTAAACCCGGGTCGATGTATGATTTCATAGTACTATTGAATGGAACGGATTCTTGTCACGTTCGTATAAGCGCTCAATTACCGCCGGATCTACCCACAATGGATAATAGTAATTTATTTCCGATGCGGATACCGTTTCGTCTTATTGGCTCACGGATTTTCCTGAACGGTACAATTAACAAAAAAGACGTTACGATACAGTTTGATTTAGGAGCTGGAACTGGCGTTGTTAATAGAAATAACGCAAAGCAGCTGGATTTATCATTTTCATCGTTTACGACAGTTGCGAATACCGACGGGCTTAATAACGAGCGGACAAGTCTGGGCAATGAATTGCATATTGGGCCGATTGTTTGGAAAAACGTGTCAGTGACTGAGGTCGGTAATATGAAGCCTTTTGAAGATCTTATTATTGGCAACAGTTTCTTTCGAAATCACATTATTGAAATCGATTATGATAAAATGGAATTGGTAATTCATCGCGATCTCCCCACTAAAGCAAAGAAGTATACAAAGCTTCCAGTATACTATGAGCAAAACCGACCCAAGTTTAAAGCTGCTTTTAGACATAACCAACAAGACTACGATTTTTGGTTCCTTTTTGATACAGGTCGTGATGGTACGATGCTGTTAGGGGAAGATTTTACCGGTATAGATCATAATTGGACCGATCTAACGCCGCTTACCATGATCAGTAACCGTAAGATTATCCGTTTGGATGCTTCAATAGCTGGTGTGGAGTTTAAAGATATTGTGACGAATGCCGCTGATCCGGCCAAGCCCAATGGCAGACCAAGCCTGTTCGGAAATCAGATTCTGAACCATTTTAATGTCATTTTGGATAATCAGGAAGGATTTCTTTATCTGAAACCAAACAGCAGGATCAAGGAACCTTATTCAAACTATGAGGGCTATTTGAAACAGATGTCTCAGTCAATGCAGAAAAATTAAAGTGAGCAGCCAATGCCGTTTGTTCAGGGAGCAAATGACATTGGCTACTTATGGTAAGTATGTATCTAACGAATAAAATCGGTCCATTTCTGTTCGGATTTTCCCGAGGCAATTACAGTTTCTAGAAACTTCATGCCACGCAGACCATCAGCTACAGTTGGAAAATCAGTATCTTCTTCTCGCGGCTCTATACCTTGCATTGATGCCAATAGTGTGGCTGCAAAATTTCTATAAATATTGGCAAATGCTTCGATATATCCTTCGGGGTGACCGGCCGGTAGACGAATGTTATGTTTGGCGATTGGTGAAAGGTACTGCTGACCTGCACGAAATAGCTGGATTGGCGCATCGAGCTGTTTAAAGATGAGTGTATTTGCATCCTGCTGGTTCCATTCCAATCCCCCAAGTTCACCATATACTCTAATTTTTAACGCATTTTCTTCTCCTGCAGCAACTTGGGATGCCGATAGTACGCCGGTGGCTCCATTCTCAAATCCAAGTAATATGTTGCCGTCATCTTCAAGTTTTCTTCCGGTCACAAATGTTTGAAGATCGGCACACATTTTAGTGATTTTTAAACCGGAGATATATTCCGCTAGGTGGGCAGCATGTGTCCCAATATCGCCCATACAACCACTTTTTCCGCTCTTTTCCGGATCTGTCCGCCAGAAGGCCAGAGAAGGACTATTTTCGATCATCTTACTTAGCCATCCCTGCGGATACTCGACCATAATTTTTCTAATCGAACCTAATTGGCCCTCTTTGACAAGATGACGGGCTTGTTTCACCATCGGATAGGCAGAGTAGGTGTATGTGACACAGAGTATTAGTCCAGTTTCCGCTACTTTTTGTTGGAGCAATTCGGCCTGTTCTGTTGTCAGAGTCATCGGCTTTTCAAGCACGACATGGAAGCCATGTTCCAGCGCCATCATTGCTGGTTCGAAATGAGCAAAATTGGGCGTGACGATACTCACAAAGTTCATGCGATCATCCGCCGGACGTTTACTTTCCTCGACAATCATTTCCCGATAACTTCCATAGCTCCTTTCCTCTGGAAGCCCTAAAAGCGCAGCGGATTCTTTTGCGACAAGTGGATCAGCACTCAGTGCTCCGCAACATAATTCAATCAGACCGTCAATTCCAGTAGCCATGCGATGTACAGCCCCTATAAATGCATTTTTTCCACCGCCGATCATGCCCATTTTTAGTTTTGTATTGCGCATAAAGTTGATTTTTTAATGAGGATATCTTTCGTATTTACAAACCCAATAGTTTGCGGTTAAGGCTATCATTGGTTTCGACGGCAGCAAAATTATCGAACGCCTTATCAGTAACACGGATAATATAGTCTTTAATATGTAGCGCGCCTTCCCGTGCACCATCTTCAGCATTTTTGAATGCACATTCCCATTCCAGTACTGCCCAGCCTTGATAATCATATTGTGTGAGTTTGGTAAATATGGATTTGAAATCCACTTGTCCATCACCAATTGATCTAAAACGACCTGCTCTTGACTGCCAGCTCTGGAAGCCACCATAGACGCCCTGACGACCAGAAGGATTGAATTCAGCATCTTTAACATGGAACATTTTAATTCGTTTATGGTAAATGTCGATGAATTGAAGATAGTCAAGACATTGAAGGACAAAATGGGAGGGATCATAGAGAATGTTTGCCCGCTTGTGATAATTTACATTTTCGAGAAATAAGTCAAAAGTAGCACCGTCATGGAGATCTTCTCCAGGGTGTAATTCATAGCATAGGTCGACATCATACAGGTCACATTCATCAAGAATGGGTAACCATAATTTTGCAAGCTCAGCAAAACCTGTTTCGATCAACTTCGCGGGTCTTTGTGGCCAAGGGTATATAAATGGCCATAGAAAGGCTCCACTAAAGGTCGCCAGCGCTTTAAGCCCGAGATTGTGGGAAGCTCGTACGGCATATTTTAATTGCTGGATCGCCCACTGTTGTCGTGCTTGAGGATTACCATGTAAATGCTGTGGTGCAAATGCATCAAATAGATCATCGAAACTTGGATTTACAGCCACTAATTGCCCTTGGAGATGGGTTGAGAGTTCGGTAATTTCCAATCCGAAAGACTGTACTTTCGCTTTTAGATCAATTGCATAGCTTTTATCGAGCGCTGCTTTTTCTAGATCGATAAAACGGGCATCCAAGGTGGGCAGTTGTATACCCTTATAGCCAAGTGCTGCAGCCCACTGGCAGATAGAGTCCAAGGAGTTAAATGGCGCTTCATCACCGATAAACTGCGCGAGGAAGATGGCAGGGCCTTTAATTGTTGTCATATGTATTGCGTTTAGAAAAAGACTACGTTATGTACAAAACAGATCCATATTCCAATACGTTTAAAGAAATGGCTGCGTCTGTCGTTTATACTATTATAATTTGGTTATCCAAGCTACCTGCTTGTTTAATACAATATTACAAAAATTTGCAACCGGTTGCAATAAAATCAAAAAAAACCTTAAACTTGTCTAGACGATCCATTCTTACGCTTTCCAAATGATATAAGAATGTCTCGTCTAAACAAGTAAAGCTATCAGGCACCAGTGTGGCGCTTGATTGTGGAGAAGACTTGATTTGAGCGGGAAATTTCCCCTCGAGTAATAACCCAATAAACCAATTATAAATAAATGGCAAATAATGTTTATGATGCAATTGTCATCGGGTCTGGGATCACAGGTGGCTGGGCAGCCAAGGAGCTAACAGAGCGTGGACTTAAAACCATAATGTTAGAAAGAGGACGCAATATTGAGCATATCAAAGATTACCCATCACCCAATAAAGATCCATGGGATTTTCCGCATCGAAGCCGGGTGCCATTGGATCGCGCCCAGCACTACCTACCTTTTGGAATTAAAAATCAATGGATGAATGAAGGGAACATCGACTTTTGGACTAATGAGACAGAGAGTCCGTATAAGGAGATAAAACCCTTTAATTGGTTCCGGGGTTATCACGTTGGCGGGCGTTCGCTTATGCGGGGACGGCAGAGTTATCGTTGGTCGGATGTTGATTTTGAAGCAAATAGCAGAGACGGACATGGCATTGACTGGCCCGTACGTTATAAAGAAATAGCACCTTGGTATAGTCACGTTGAAAAATTTGCCGGCATTTCGGGTAATAGAGACGGTATAGCGGTGTTGCCTGATGGTGAATTTATGCCACCCATGGACATGAATATCGTGGAAAAAGACCTTGCCGCACGCTTAAAATCGCATTATCAGGGAAAACGACATTTTATAATTGGCCGGGTAGCCAACATAACAGTGCCCCACCATGGCCGTGTTAATTGCCAATACCAAAATAAATGTTGGTTGGGTTGCAATTTCGGCGCTTACTTTAGCACACAATCTGCAACATTGCCTGCAGCAGTGAAGACAGGGAACCTTACCTTACGGCCATTTTCAATTGTAAAGAGTATTATTTACGATCGTGATACCCAGAAAGCTAAAGGAGTAGAAATTGTTGATGCGGAGACGAATCAAACCTATGAGTATTTTGCTAAAATCGTCTTTGTATGTGCTTCAACGTTAAATTCCACCTGGGTATTAATGAATTCCGCTACCAATGTATGGGAGGGTGGGCTTGGAAGCAGTAGTGGTGAACTGGGACATAACCTAATGGATCACATGTTAAATAGTGGGGCTGGGGGAAGAGTAGAGGGATTTGAGGATAAATATATTTTTGGACGACGGGCCAATGGATTATATGTGCCCCGATTTGCCAATATTGCCGGCGATACCAAGAGGAGAGATTACGTCCGTGGTTTTGGCTATCAGGGTGGGGCTTCGAGGGGACAATGGTCGGGTAAGGTCGATAATAAGAGCGTGGGCGGCGCTTGGAAAGATGCTATCGCCGAGCCGGGCAGCTGGGGAGTGGGTTTCAGCGCGTTTGGTGAAATACTCCCATATCACGAAAATAAAGTCCTATTGGATTCATCGGTAAAAGATAAATGGGGACTTCCCGTATTGGCAATAGACGCAGAGATTAAGGATAACGAGCGGAAAATAAGGGTTGATGCAAGCAATGAAATGAAGGAAATGTTAGAATCTATCGGTGTCAAAGACGTAACAACCTACGATAACGGGTTTAGTATGGGACAGGGAATTCATGAAATGGGAACAGCACGAATGGGAAATGATCCGAAAACCTCGGTATTAAACAAATTTAACCAAGTATGGGATGCTAAAAATGTTTTTTTGACAGATGGGGCCTTTATGACTTCTTCTTCCTGTGTGAATCCATCGCTTACCTATATGGCATTTACAGCTAGGGCAGTAGATTTTGCTGTAAATGAATTAAAAAAAGGGAATCTTTAATTATTTTATGATGTAATAGTTATGAATAGACGAGAAGCAATACAACGTGTAGCCATGCTCATGGGCGGAACAGTTATTGGTGCTTCATTATTTTTGGAAGGATGCCAAAGGTCTGCTTCGAAAGATATAGAAATGCTCTTTGATTCAAAATCAATCGATTTTTTGGGTGATCTCGCTGAGGCCATTCTTCCTAAAACCACTACACCGGGGGCGAAGGAAGCTGGTGTAGGTTCTGAGATTCCCGTTCTGGTGCGAGACTGCTATAAACCTGAAGAACAGCAGGTCTTTCTGGCTGGAACAGCCGGAATTGACGAACGTGCCAAGAAAGAATTTGGACGCAATTTTCAGCAACTCGAAAAGAAAGACCAAACGGCCTTTGTCGATATTTTGGACAAGGAAGCGCAGGATTATGACGAAAAGAAATCCGCTAACGATCTACCTCATTTTTTCACACTGTTTAAACAGCTTACTCTCCTTACATTTTTTAGCTCAAAATTGGGAGCCACGGAAGTATTCCGTTATGTGAAAATCCCAGGGAAATATGATGGCGATTTCCCTTATCAAAAGGGTGACCATGCCTGGGCAACCTAGCTAAAAATCGTATAAATTTAATATTGACCCCTTGTCCTTAATTGGCAGCGGGGTCAATTAAAGAGGTTGTCAAGCCTATGAACTTTAACAAATTTTTGCTATCGAAAAGTAGAGTGGTAAAATGTGTCCCTGTTTTCATCGTCAGTCTGGTACCGCCCGGAAACGAGCTTCCCGCATCAAGTTTTTGCTTTTTGACATGGTGTTGGCTGAATTTTGAAAGAGCCTCTTTGACTGTTGTTTTATTGATCGCCAGATCAAAAGGTAATCCTTCGACAATCAAAAACTTGTCTTCTGGTATATCAAAAAATAGTTCATTGACGGATTTATCAGCCCCATAATTGCTATAAAGTTCTAAACCGGATTTTGTGATCCATTTTGCATACTTTTCTTCGTTGGCATCTTCATAGAATTCTGTTTTCACATTCAATGTAGCAGCAATTTTATCCACTGTCTGTGGAAATACAAATTCACTGTTTTTATTTAACAATGATTTTAAGTCGGCTTTATTCTGCGCGAAAGTCGTTGCCGCAAAAAGGAAAAGACCTATATTTAATGTTAGTGCTTTTATCTTCATCGTATCTTTGTTATATCTTTGGCAATTGTTTTTATCCGTAAGATTAAAATTAATCAAATACATAAAAAAATACAATAGTTCTTTATACTTGTTTTATTAATCAGTAATGGAATGATGGTAATGTTGTTGTAGTTGTTGGACCTATCTATCGCGCTGAAATTAGTTGATCAAATATCGTTATGCCGAAAACAATTTGAAGTATTGGACAGTTACAATTTAAATTGTACTTTCATAGCGTTTTTAATAAAGGAAGATATTTACTTTTTATGATCACAACCAAGTATTTCAACTATCGACAAATATTTAATTTAGCGGGCGCACATTTAATATGGCTGACGCTTTGGTGTTCTTTGGTGGCGGTCATTTATTATTTTTTCAATTGGCAGTGGATGATAATTCCGTGGGTGCCATTGGCATTAATCGGAACGGCCGAATCTTTTTACGTTGGTTTTAAAAATAATCAAGCCTATGACAGGCTTTGGGAAGCCCGAAAAATCTGGGGTGGAATTGTCAATTCAAGTCGTTCGTTCACGGCTATGTTATATGCTTTTGATACCCAAGACGGTGATCATACCGATTTGGAGGAACGGAGGAAAAGAATCGCCTATCGTCACATTGCCTGGCTCTATACTTTTCGTGAGCAGTTGTTGGTCCCGACAGAGTGGGAGCATATCAGCATGAAAAAACATTTTGGTTCAATGAATGTGAAACGGAACAGGTTGATAAAGGCTGGCTTTCCAGATTATAGTAGAACTTCGATTTTTTTGCGTAAATATCTTTCTGCGGAGGAGTTTAAGTTGCAGAGCGAATATAAAAATTTTGCGACTTATTTGATTTCTAAACAAGCAAAAGAAGTGAATGCGTTGAAAAATGATCAGATTATTTCGGATTTTAACCAAACGCAACTGCAGAATTGCCTGAATCAATTTTACGATTATCAAGGACAGGCAGAAAGGATCAAAAAATTTCCATCACCTAGGCAGTTTGCCAGTACAGCCTTTGTCTTCAATGTTATTTTAATCATTCTACTTCCTTTGGGCCTCGTGAATGAATTTGCGAAATTAGGGGACTGGGGTATCTGGACCAGTATTCCTTTTTGTGTGGTCATAGGATGGATTTATATTGTGATGGAATTGGTCGGCGATTATACCGAAAATCCTTTTGGAGGTCTGATGTTTGATGTACCGATGCTTTCCATTTGTAGGACCATTGAAATTGATTTATTGCAGATGGTGGGAGATGAGGATCTTCCGGAAGCTATTGCATCGAAAAACGGTGTGTTGGTTTAGAACTTCTTACAGATCTATTACCAATGTATTTTTTACCTCAGCGATCATAAAGGAACTGTGGGTGCTTGCAATGTGCTGTAAGCTAGTTAGTTTTGTTAACATGAAGCTGCGATAGTCTGCCATGTCCTTGACACAAATCTTGAGGATATAGTCGTAGTCGCCACTCACGTGAAAACACTCGGTTACCTCTTGAAGGTTCATGACCTCTTTTTCAAACTGTAAAATATACTCCTTTTTGTGCTGTGTTAATTTTACGTGGCATAATACGAGGAAATCTTTTGCTATCTTCTTTTTATCAAGTATGGCGACATAGCCTGCGATAATTCCCGTATTTTCGAGCTTGCGGACTCTCTCATAGACTGCTGTCACGGACAAGTTCAGCTTGTAGGACAGTTCTTTGGTCGTTTGTTTCGCATCTTCTTGGAGAAAACGCAATAACTTAAGGTCAATTTCGTCAAAGTGCATAGATTATTTTTTTGTGTTTGGTATCAGTTTTTAAAGTGTTCAGATGTTTTAACTAATTATTGTTGATATAATAGATTTATATTCTAATATAGATAAAAATACTTGTGATATAATCTAAAATATCTCAATTTTAAAGATAAAAATATGGATAATTTTAATGCAGCAAATGAAATTCAAGATTTGCAATACTTTGGAGAGTTTGGAGGTGTGAATCCGTCAATTTCAGACAGCTCTACCTATACCTTTCTTTCCGCTAAAAAAATGTTCGACACATTTGAAGGGAATGCAGAAGGCTGTTATCTCTATTCAAGACATTCCTCGCCAATGAATTTGTATTTGGCGCAAGCTTTAGCAAAAATGGAGAATACCGCTGCGGCCAATGTAACATCTTCGGGTATGGGAGCGATCACAACAGTTCTTTTACAGTTATGTAAAAGCGGCGACCATATTATTTCCAGTAGGACGATCTACGGTGGAACTTATGCCTTTCTCAAAAATTTTCTCCCACCTTTCCAGATTGAGACAACATTTTTGGATATTAATGATGCCCACGAAATCGAAAGATCGATAAGACCTAATACAAAGGTGCTGTATTGCGAAAGCGTGAGCAACCCTTTATTGCATGTGGCTGACTTAAGAAAACTTTCAGCCATCTGTAAAAAACACAAGCTAAAACTGATTGTCGACAATACGTTTTCTCCGTTGTCTATATCGCCGATACTTTTGGGAGCAGACATTGTCATCCATAGTCTAACGAAATTTATCAATGGCAGTAGTGATACAGTAGGTGGGGTTTATTGTGGAAGTCAGGAGTTTATTAATGAAACGAAAAATGTGAACACAGGGACCTGTATGTTATTGGGACCAACGATGGACAGCTTACGTTCGGCGAGTATATTGAAAAATTTAAGAACACTTCATATACGGATGAGACAACATAGCTATAATGCGATGTATCTTGCCGAACGGTTTGAGAAAGATGGACTAAAGGTATCTTATCCGGGCTTACATTCGCATCGAGATCATGAATTAATGAAAAGTATGATGCATGAGACCTATGGTTTTGGAGGCTTAATGACAGTTGATGTGGAAACCACTGAAAAAGCCAATGAATTAATGGAACTGATGCAGGCTGAAAATTTAGGGTATTTAGCCGTCAGCCTAGGATTCTATAAGACGCTATTCTCCTGTTCAGGTAGTTCTACGTCATCAGAAATTCCTGAAGAAGAGCGCTTAAAGATGGGTATTTCCGATGGATTGATCAGGTTTTCCATTGGCCTAGATCAAGACATTGAGCGCACTTATCAAAAAATGAGAGCATGCATGCAAAAGATTGGGATTCTACAATAATGCGGATAATCGCCATTAGTTGAATAAAAAGTTCACGACGACAGAGAGGATCCGTAAACTGTTTCGACATTTTCTACAAAAATAGTTTACGGATGTTCTTGTGCAATGCTGGTTCGCTGATCCTGAGAAATTCATGAATTAGGTCCTTACTTGTGGGCGGTCGATGTGGAAAGGCATAGTGCTGTAAAAAAGTCCTCAAAGCAGTATTTATTTTTTGTTCACCTATCAATTCATGTAATTGATACATGGCTAAAAGGCCTTTATAATAGGCAACGTTTGTATTTCCAGGGGATACTCTCATTAAATCTTCGTCTACACTGTTTGCTTTTCCAATGTCATAAAGATCTTGATACATTTTGACCATTTTCTTTACTCCTTCGGGACCATGTTTGTGTTTATAACACATTAATTCGGTATACATAGCGAGCGTTTCTGTTAGCATTGTAGCGCCTTCTCTCCGGTCATCGGGGTCAATTTGACTGTTACCCCACCATTGGTGCGATAACTCATGGCCGGCAAGTTCATTAATGACGTCTCTTGTTTTTTCGCGACGTAGATCTGAATGAAAGGTCATGTTCTCATTCATAAAAATCATACCGGGATAAGCCGTCGCGTTAAATCCACTAACAAATCCAGATATTTCGACGAAACGTATGCTTTTAAATGGATATTTTCCAAAGTTGTTTTGACAATAGGCTAAAGTTTGCTTTGAGTCGTTTATAAGTTGTTTAACATTCTCCGCGTGTTTGCTGTCATAATATACCTCGATGGATATATTGTCGTAAGAGGATTTTTCAACCATATATACAGCTGATGATATACCGAAACGGAAGGGAATTGGTCCTGTTGATTTATAGTGAAAAAAGTTTCGATTTCCTTTTTGCCATTTTCTGATAAATTCTCCAGTCGCGATACAGGTTTGGTCACTGTCACTCGAAATAATTGTTTCAAGGTCGACATATCCATAGTCGTAGGGAAGAGCATCAGGCTGTTCTAACTTTTTTAAAGCGCTTGCTTTTCCCAGCGCTCGCTTTTTACGCTCAAGTGGGTCTTCTATTTCATTTTATTGCTGATAACCAAATATGGGGTAATAGCGACTGATACGCATAAAAGAACCATTAGCTAAGATAGCATTCATGGGATCGTGACGATTGAACGGTGTCCATTTGTATTTTATTGTAAATTCCATTGTAATAGAATCTCCAGGCATGAAGGGGCTTGTTAGTTTAAATCGGTGGTGACCATAGGTGCTGTCGGTAGCTTTTTGTACGGCGCGGTCTATGTTGACATGTGCTAATTCCATAGCAGGATCCGTGTAAAGTAATAGACTATCCAGCGGAGCGGCTGATTTATTGACTAGCTTATATAGACCACTAATGATATATTCATTTGACGTCGGATAAAGATCTATTTCGGTTTTGACCGAAACGATCGTTGGCTGGGGAATATGCTGATAGTGCCTGTATTTCTGTTCATAATGTTGCATCCAATCTATTTCCGCTGCTGAATTGCCGACTTGAGTTCGCTGATAGATGAAATGGCCTGAAATCAACAAGACAGCAACCATTAACACAGCGAAGACCTTTAACTTTGAATGCGATTTTAAGTTTACTGAAAAAGATCTTGCCTTTTGCCGGGTGAGCGTTGTGCCAATAGCGATAAGGGCCGAAAAGGAAGTCCAGTAGATCATTTTAAAGCCAAATGCATGCAGATAGGCGCCAAACCCATTCATGTCGCCGCTATAGTTTAAGGGTGATTTTGCAAAACGGAAAAGTGGATGCTCTATGCCAAGCATGGTACCAATAAAGGAATTGGTCAATGCAAAAAACAAGACTGTCAAAAGTAATGCTGGATATTTTAGTCCCACAATAGTCTGTATACTGATAATAACTGAAGCATCCAGTAGAGATGGGACGCCAAGGATATAAAAAAGACTTAGATATAGATTCCATTCAATTTTTGGATATTGGAATATAAGTTGAAGAACCATGCATTGCAGAATGCTTATTGTAATAAGTAATAATGCAATACAGCACAACGAGATCCACTTGGCCAGCATGACAACTGTTACTTGTACTGGAGTGCTGTCTTCGAGTACATATATCCGCGTACTTCGAGATCTCCAGACTGTTTCCATGCCATAAAAAGATAGGACGGAAAGTAAAAAAAGAGGAAAGCTATTGATGATGTTCCGAACCATTAATCCCGTGCTGGCATAGCGTTGTGGTAGGCGCATTCCTGCATCGATGTTACTGTATATTTCCATACCTAGAAAAAACAACCATAGCGCAATGACAACGACAAAGGGTAAACCTTTTAGTAGGGCTCGAAGGTCAATCTTTAGAAAGCTATAAAGCGTATGCCAATCATAAAGCCAACCTTTTTCGGATATGCTTATTTGTCCCCTAGGAAGGATTGGCTGGTTTCCAGCCTTTTGCAGCGGCGGTTTTATATTCTTTTTTGTCGTGCAATGAAAACGTGCTCGACGGATCGCAAGTAACGTCAATGCAGATGAAAATACAAGTAGACCAATCCGGTTTATCAAAAAATTTCCTTTGAGCTGGAGCAATGTCGAGTTTTTCAAAGCTGGGCTCCATGACTGACATTGTTCAAAGAAAGCAGCCAGACCAAAAGGGTCGACTATGGCCATCCGGCTCATGGTCTCGGAGGAAACGGGGGATGCGTTGGCAAATAATGGCGAATTCGAAAATAAAGAGACAGCGAAGTATAGGATATAAATGAAAACTCCCGAAAGAAAAACAAGCATTTTACTACGGCTGGTCCAAGCAATTGCACTAACAGTTGCGGTGCAGAAAAAAATATTTGGAAGGACGAGTAGTATATAGGGCTGTAGGTAGTTGAGCATACGGAATGGCATAAATTTCTCATGTTCATCTCCTTGTGAAGCATGACCGAACATCAGCCCAAGGATAAAGAATAGAAATGTAAGGGCCGTGATCAGAAACACCAGCACAAAACGACTCAGTTGAAAAATATTTTTATTGACAAGGGTTGTATACAGGAGTGATGAAAATCGTGCATCTATTTCACGTAAAAATATTTGTGATGAAAAAATAACGATAGTAAAGATATTCAATAGCGATACTAATCCTATGGTGTAAGTTAACACAAAGGGAGAATTGGCGTAAACACCGGCAAATGAAAAAGAAGCTATGACACTAACCCAATAACCAAATGCAAAAAAACAGCATAATAGTGCCAGAAACCATTTTTTTGGAAAGTAAAAGCTGACTTCCAGTAGAAAGTAGTCGATAAACATGGCTATACAATTTGAGATAAATGTGTGAAATAGACATCTTCAAGATCAGGTTTAATTTGCTCAAAACCATTCCCTGGGCTTTTTGTGGCATAAATATGGACGTCTAGCCGCCCCCCGTGTAATTGGGCTGATAAGGTGTGAAAATTTTCGTTAAAATAACGTAATTCATTCTTGTCAATCGTTTTTGCCCAAATACGGCCTTCCAACGATTTTAAAAAGTCGTTGGGTGCGCCATTGACCATCAAACTTCCGTTATTGATAATGGCCATTTGAGCACAGAGGCTTCGCACATCTTCCACTAGATGTGTTGAAAGGATCACTATCATCTGTTCCCCGATTTCACTAAGTAGATTGTTGAAACGATTGCGCACTTGCGGATCGAGGCCCGCTGTGGGTTCGTCTACAATGATAATTTGAGGCGAACCCAACATCGCCTGCGCAATACCAAAACGTTGCCGCATTCCTCCCGAAAAATTGTGAACTTCTTTGTCACGGAATTCGTAAAGATTTACACGTGCGAGCAAATCTAATATATGTTCTTTTCGTCCCTCTTTTTTAATTCCTTTAAGTACGGCAAGATGATGCATGAGTTGATAAGCCGACAGATGCGGATATACTCCAAAATCTTGCGGTAGGTAACCGAGCTGTTTTTTTATAAAAGAGGGCTCATTTAAAATATTGACATCATTCAATACGATGGAACCGGTATCTGCCTGTTCTAAGCCGGCAATGATCTTCATTAATGTCGATTTTCCAGCTCCATTTGGACCTAGCAGTCCAAACATGCCCTGACCGATATGTAATGAAAGTCCCGTAATTGCTTTCATCCCGTTAGGATACGTTTTCGAAAGATTCTGGATTTTTAACTGGTTCATAACAGACTTGTCTTTATACCCACATCGCAATCTGGGCCCTATTAATATTTAATGTCATGGTTTTATGCGCTAATCTGGCACGAATTCCAATATATCACCTGGTTGACACTCCAATACAGTGCATATCGCTTGTAGCGTTTCGAAACGTATACCTTTTGCCTTTCCCGTTTTTAATACCGAAAGATTACCTTGTGTAATGCCGATTTGTTCTGCAAGTTCTTTGCTTTGCATTTTTCGTTTGGCCAGCATTACATCTATATTTACAACAATAGCCATGTACTAGATATATAAATCTTGTTCATCCTGTAAATGGAGGCCTTGCCGGAAGATTTCCGCGAGGAAAAAAACAAAAATGCCTAAAATGAAATGTACAGCAATGAGTATGGCAATACCCCCTTCGACTGTAACAAATACTGCAGCAATAGCCGTGCAGACGATTGGTAGCAATATATTTAACCTGTAATATCGTTTGAGTATAAGCAGGTGGAATTTGGTAAATAGCTTCCTTCGGGTAAACAATTTAAATATTTGCGCAGACAAGAGAAAAAAGATGGTATAGAATGACAGGGGTAGTAAGAATGAAAATACTTTGTACGATACGTTATTATCCACATTCATCAAGGGCGTTATGGTAAATGGATAGTTGATATGAAGAAACATCCCATTGCCATAGGATGCTGTGTTCCAGCCTGTCAGCAGGCATATCAAGGCATACAGGGTTATGATTAAATATAAGCTCCCTAAAAGTGAAGTTATATAGAATAAGATTCTGCCGATTATTTTTGTCCGGTTCATTATGTAATAATTTGGTTTGATACTGTAAA
The DNA here is from genome assembly GCF_002494055.1 of Sphingobacterium sp. UBA7038. Taxonomy (NCBI): domain Bacteria; kingdom Pseudomonadati; phylum Bacteroidota; class Sphingobacteriia; order Sphingobacteriales; family Sphingobacteriaceae; genus Sphingobacterium; species Sphingobacterium sp. UBA7038. The sequence continues at coordinate 22,920 of NZ_DLAV01000022.1, read as the reverse complement.
TATATAAATAATTACCGTTATACGGTAATTATTTATTAAAATAGAATATTTATAGAGAAATGATAGGATGCTCAAACACTTACATTGACTTTGGCGCCTGCGAGAATGTGGAGCTAGTGCGACATATTGACAGGAATTTAAATCGATCGTACAACCCTTATATCGATCCCTGCCAACAGCGATGCGATTGTCACATAGACATCACTATTTAAGAGGATAAGGGCTGTAAAAGTTAAAAAATATCTTTTGGCATATCATTAGTGATTTAAAATCAATACTTTAATCACTATGGCAAAGAGACTCTTACTGATAATATTCCTATTCGTTTTGGGAGATATCTATTTTTTTCAGGCGTTTAGTACGGTTATTCATGGTTCAATTTGGCACAACATGTATTGGGGGATTGATATTCTGCTGTTTTTGGGTGTTTTTATTTTAATTTTTTTACGGAGAACGGGTTATGATGTCCAGCGGACCGCCACAAGTCTGATCACAGCATTTTTAATTGTTTTCATCCCAAAATTGCTTGCAGTGCCCTTTTTATTTGTTGAAGATCTTATGCGTATTTTTAGTTCCTTTCCTCCACGAAGTCTATTTTTGAGTGAAATTGTATTGTTTTTGGCGGGAGCCATGCTGTTGGTTATTTTTTTCGGTTTAACGAAAGGTCGTTATTTTTATAAAGTGCGTGAGGAAGTCTTGACTTTTCCTGATCTACCTGCGGCGTTCGACGGTTTTAAAATTACACAGCTGTCGGATATTCATTCAGGGAGTTTATCTGATATCAAAAGAGTACGTAAAGGTATCGAATTGGCCAATGCACAAAACAGTGATCTGTTATTGTTTACGGGCGATCTAGTCAATAATAAGGCTTCCGAAATGGAACCCTGGGTTTTAGACTTCAATCGATTAGAAGCTCCTTCGGGAAAGTTTTCTGTCCTTGGAAATCACGACTATGGGGATTATGTGCAATGGGAAAGCATGAAATCAAAAGCCTTAAATTTGAATAGGCTCAAGGAAATTCATCATGAAATGGGGTTTAAATTGTTGCTAAACGAATCGATAGCTATAGAAAAGCAAGGTGAGCGTATCTCGTTAATTGGTGTTGAAAATTGGGGAAAAGGAGGGTTTCATCAATATGGCGATTTGGCTAAGGCAACTCTTGGATTAGAAAAAGATACGTTTAAAATTTTAATGTCTCATGATCCTTCACATTGGGATCATGTTACTTTGGACTATGATCAACATGTCCATTTAACGCTGGCTGGTCATACACATGGTATGCAGTTTGGGATAGAACTATTTGGGTTAAAATGGAGTCCAATTCAGTATTTTTATAAACAGTGGGCTGGACTTTATCAAAAACAGGGAAAATATCTTTATGTCAACCGTGGTTTTGGTTTTCATGGCCTAAAGGGGCGGATAGGTGTTTGGCCGGAAATTACAGTTATTACATTACGGAAAAGCGTTGCCTGATATTTCGGTATGAGATACAACACTCATCTATTAATCGATAAGGTTCATTTCCTTCAATTGGTGAAACATACACTGATCTGCAGCATGGTGAGATCCTTACTGAAATTTTATTTAAATTTGACCATTTAATGGAAGATGAACCTTGATATTTATAATGTTAGTATCTTAACAATTTCATTGAAGCCTCTTTGTTGTGCGTGTTGCAACGGGCTTGTGCCATTGAAGTCCGGAATATCTAATTTTGCTCCGGCATCTTTTAGAATCTGAACGATTTCCTGATATTTTTTGCTTCCGTCACCGAGTATAATTCCTTCCATCAAAGCGGTCCATCCTAAGCGATTGACATGATCTAACGGAAAATTTTTAGTATTGGCCAATAATCTTACCGTTTCTACATGTCCACGTTCACATGCCGGTATTAAAGCTGTGCCATTATATCGATTAAATAAATCAAAGCGAGCACCGTGATCTAAGAAAAGCTTGACGAGTTCAACTTGCCCACTTGCTCCCGCGTATAAAAGTGGGCTATCCATATTATCAGCCTGAATGTTGACATCGGCGCCATATTCTACCAATAATTTGGCCATTTCAAGAGCTCCATTGTTTGTAGCGATAAGTAGAAGAGTACGTTTGTTCGCATCTTTGCTGTTTACGTTGGCCTTATTTTCTAGTGCTCTTCTTACTCCCTGCAGGTCATTTTTGATGACCAATTGAATAATCTCTTCCTGGGACGAATTTTCAGTATAGGAGTTTTCTGTTAATGCCGATCGGCACGAACTTGTTATGCTCATCATGATCAGGAGTATTAAAGTCGTTTTCATCATTCTATTATGCTGTAATTTTCGATAAACTGTCGAATAAGTTTGACGTCTAGTACAAAAATAGGAGATAGGGCTGTTTTTACAATGTGGTTTTCATTCCATCTGTTGGACAATTTATTACAAGCGTGGATCTTAAATTTCGCTATTATTGGTCAAACACTGGCTGAAAGTGTACTCGTGTAGCTCCTGCTCACACACAATGTTAAGTCAAAGTTTGCGTTGTGATAAATTGTTCAAGCTTCGAGATGTATTCTGCAAAACATCCAGAAAAATCATCGCGACCTTTGTTTTGGTCATACTAAGTCATAAATGCGGAAAAAATAATACCGTTTCCATTGTCTAGTAAATTTTAGAAAAAAGAATATGATCAAAAGAAATATGAAAGCTAAAACATATATTTTAAAAAACGTACGGCTTGAGACGGGATTCGAGTTTGATGGAGAGGAAGTAATAAGTACAAATACCGCTTTATGCTGTGTAGAAGTTGAAGCGGGTAAGATCAAAGGAATCAAACCAAATACCCCAAATGCCAATGGAATCGATGCAAAAGGACATTTGATGTTGCCGGCCTTTAAGGATATGCATGCCCATTTGGATAAAATGTTGTTTGGTTTGCCATGGGAAGCAGTATCTCCCACGCGGCATACCGTAAAAGATATGATCGCGTATGAGCAAAAGATGATTCCTGAATGGTTAAGCACCTCGGTCGAAAGAACGGGCAAAATGCTGAATTTTCTGCAGGCATACGGAACTGATTTTATTCGTTCGCATTTCAATGTTGATCCAACATCTGGACTAAGATCGCTAACAAATTTAGAAAAGGCGCTTGCATCAAAAAAAGACACGGTAGACGTGGAGCTGGTTGCTTTTCCACAGCATGGTCTCTATTATACGGATACCTTACCCATTTTGAAGGATGTTGCAAAACTGGATGCTGTTAGTTTCATCGGTGGAGTAGATCCGTACTCTTTGGACGGAAGTATTGAAAAAAGTATGGAGCAGATTACCCGGTTGGCGCTTGATAACGATAAGGGAGTTGACATACATCTCCATGAAATGGGAGAAAGTGGTCTAAAGACAATCGACTTTTTGATCGACCGAACATTGGAAAACCCCCAATTAAAAGGAAAAGCTTTTGTTAGCCACGCTTTTGCACTTAGCCGTCTCGCAAATGTCGAAGTCGAAAAAATTGCGGCGCGTCTTGCCGAGGCGGGCGTGGGAATCGTCTCCTCAGTGCCTTTTGGCAATATGATTATGCCTATTCCGACACTTCGAAAATATGGTGTGGAAGTTTTGATTGGAAATGACAATATTCAGGATCACTGGAATACCTTTGGTTCGGGAAACATGCTCCAGAAAGCGAATCTAATTGCTGAGCTGTATGGCTATGGAACAGAATTCGGCTTATCCAGAACACTCGCTTTCGCCACACGTTACAAATTGCCTTTGGATAATAATGGAAATCAACAATGGCCGAAAGTGGGCGATGAAGCCAGTATGGTTTTTGTTGAGGCAAGTTGTTCTGCTGAAGCAGTTTCTCGGATTTCACCTGTGACTTCATTGATTCACAAAGGCAATATTGTGTTCTAAAGGACGCCACTATCGGATAATGATTGCGTTCCGAACGCTAACTGCCTTCGGGATTCCAGCAATGTGTCGTTTCCTAAATGCCCAACCAATTGTACGTTATTGCGTGGAGAAATATTGAAATTAAGAGAACAATTTTGTTGAAGAGCCGGTTATCCTCATAACTGGCTTTTCACGTCCAAGGCCTTGCTGTAGAACAGATGTTTTTAAGGAGTGGTCATTTGTAATTGAGGCGAGAATAATGTATGTTGGATAAAAAATAATTTATACGATGGAATTTTCACCATTTAATGAAGTTGTCAAACTTTGTCTAAAAGGAATACAACTGGAAGAAAGCGGTAGAGCGGAAGAATCACTGTCATTTTTTATGCAAGGTTATCGGGAGGCAAGTGATGACCATGAAAAGTTTTTTGCGGCTTATTTTGTATCGCGGCAACAAAAATCGCTGTCTGATGGTCTGAAATGGCTACACATAGCCTTAGAGCATGCATTGGTAATCAACGATGACCGGACGACCAGTGCATTACCCGGATTGTATTTGAAGATTTGCGCCTGTTACACAGGCTTAGGAGAAGAAGCAATGGCAAGTGAGTATGCTCGGCTGGCCTCTTCTTATAAAAATATCCCCTTTGATAAGGGACCTTTTTATCATGGGACAAAAGCAGATGCACAAATCGGCGATTTATTGGTTCCAGGCTTCAATTCCAACTATCAAGCTGACTTAAAAATGAACCACATTTATTTTACAGGCTTGATGAATGGGGCTGGACTTGCAGCGGCACTCGCAAAAGGTGAGCGTAGCGAGCGCGTATTTATTGTTGAACCTACCGGTGATTATGAGCATGATCCCAACCTGACGGATCAGAAATTCCTCGGAAATCCGACACGTTCCTATCGATCTGAATTTCCATTAAAAATTATTGGTGAAGTTGCTAATTGGGCAAAACCCGGCACTCAGGAACTTGAAAAATTTCGTGATAAACTAGACGAGAGTGGCGGCGACATTATCAATTAAGAAATCACGAGTGCCTGCTCCGGCAATCGGAGTTATGTCTTACTGATAACAATCTTGCTGATAACTTCGAAGGCTGAAATTCGATAATCGTCGTCAAAAAATAAACCATTGATATAACGTTGGATCGGATAGAACAGATCGGCTGGCGTATCGCCGAAAAAAGTTTTGAAATCGTTCGGAATAGAATACAGGTAATTGTATTGCCCTTTGCCCAAACTGATTCCGCCGATCTTTTTTAAATAACCGGTTATCTTATGTTTGTATCTATTGGAAAATGCTTCTTCCGTTTCTATGAAATAATCTTCAATATAAAAATTACGGATATCCTGAAGACTAAGGACGCTGTTTGGAGCAGGTTTGATACGTCTTGAATAGGATACATCAACCAAAATACAGCTGGCTTTACGGGCTTGGGTGAGATCGATAAAGTAGCCTTCATCGACCATAAGATGTTTACTGTCTTTATATACGCCGAGAAGCATTTCATTGATCTCGCGATCTGAATAATCTGCTATGTTAGAAGATCTTCCCAACTTTTCAAATGCGAGGCCACTGTCACTCCAATTTTTTCTAATTCTATTAAGCTCGTGCTGTTGAAAAGTTTTTATTTTCTCCATATATAATTTGTCTAACCTTACTTTTGGGAGTTTAAAGATAATTTTAAAACTTTACTTTCGTCAATCTTATCGGTTACTAAGTGCAATTTGAATCAAATCTAATTTAACGGAGTCTTTGTTTGCTGCTGTAGAAATGCGCGGACGCGCTATGTTGAGGAGGGAAGATCATATCGATTCTCGGTACGATGCAATGAAGGAAGAGCCATCTGTATTAACAAATGGCTCTAATAGTTTTTATTTTACAGCCTTAAGTAGGATATCTAAGGTGAATTCATCATCGATAGCGCGATTGCCTAAGTCGGAGAAAAAGCTTGCTGAACGATACTGTATATCAAAGTCCAGTCGATTTACTTTGACTCCGATAGCTTCAGCGGAAAGCCCATCTGCAGTTGTGGTGACTTTTGCTGGAAAGGAGATCGATTTTGTTTTATTCTTGATCGTCAGATTGCCTGTTATGATTGGATTGCCTTTGCTATTATCAACCTTACTGATGACAAATTTACTGTTGGGATAGGTAGGCACATTGAAGAAATCTTCATTTTTTAGTTGCCCGGTCAATTTAGGTGCATCAGTACAAGCCATGGAATTCATATCTATGGTAAAACCACCGCCGGTAATTTTCCCTTTTTCTGTCTGTACCGTTCCTTCTTGTATATTGATTGTTCCCACATGTCCTCCGACAACTTTTTTAGCATTCCATTTGATTGTCGAATTTTGCGTGTTCACTTTGTAGCTTATCTTTTGGGCGAAAGCCATTGATGTTAAGCAAATAATTGCTAGCGTTAGACTGGTTCTTTTCATTGAAATGATTTATATGAACTCAAATATACATGGTCTTGTGCGGATATTTCTATGTTTAAACTTGTTTTTTTGTTTGCGGAGTGTCAATATTGTGTTTGCCTTGCTCTATTCGTCATCAATACCCGCTAACTTAGTACAATATAAAAAGGGGATCGGAGATATCTTCGCATCCAAATTGTGGTCTATAAAAAAAGATAATATGATTAAGTCGAAAGGTTATGCGGCGAAAGACAGCAGTTCTCCACTTGAATACTGGGAGTTTGAAAGGAGGGAGCTTGGTGCAAACGATGTTTTAATAGATATCTTATACAGCGGGATCTGTCACTCCGATATTCATCAAGTACATGACGAGTGGGGTGGTACACAGTACCCAATTGTTCCCGGGCACGAAATTGTCGGTCGGATAAGTGCCGTTGGTAGTGGAGTGACTAAGTTCAAAAAAGGAGACCTGGCAGGTGTCGGTTGTATGGTGGCTTCCTGTGGCGAATGCGATAACTGTAAGTCAGACCAACAACAGTTCTGTTCGGAAAAGAAGACCGTCTGGACTTACAACAGCAAGGATGTGATGCATGATCACAGCTATACTTTTGGTGGTTATAGCAATAATATTGTTGCGGATGCGGACTTTGTGCTGCATGTGCCGGAATCGTTGGATATTAAAAAGGTGGCACCGCTACTCTGTGCTGGAATCACCACCTATTCGCCATTAAAAAGATGGAATATTAGCAAAGGACATAAAGTTGGTGTGTTGGGCTTAGGTGGATTGGGACATATGGCTGTTAAAATTGCAGTAGCAATGGGAGCAGAAGTCACAATGATAAGCCATTCTCCACGTAAGAAGGAGGATGCGGCTCTACTTGGCGCACACAAGTTCTTAAATACGCATGAGGCAGATGAAATAAGAGAATTCTCATCGTATTTTGATTTTATTATTGATACCGTATCGGCACCGCATGATTATAACCTCTATCTTGCATTATTGAAAACAAAGGGAGTTTATATTTGTGTGGGGATTCCAGCTGCGCCCATGGAAATCAATGGACGCTCAATTATGGGGGGAAATAAGATCCTAACGGCTTCCAGCATTGGGGGAATACAGGAAACTCAAGATATGCTTGATTTTTGTGCTGAACATAATATTCTACCCGAAACAGAAATGATTGATATCGACTATGTAAATGAGGCTTATCAAAGGGTATTGGATAGTGATGTAAAATATCGTTTCGTAATCGACATGTCGTCTATTGAAAAGTAATCCAAGAACAGGTCGGTTAAAGAGCCGACCTATTTTTTTAATCGCAATAAAATCTTTACGCGTTTTGACAATTGGATTTGAAGAATGCTGACATGATTCAAGATGGATACCGTAACTTTAGCTTGAGCTTTTCAGCTGGAAAGGCTTAGCTATTTTTTTATTTAAAGGAACAATAAAATAGATAATTTCAATGAAGAAGGTAGAAATACAGCACACAGATTTGCAGATAGCTCCAATTAATTTTGGTGGGAATGTTTTTGGCTGGACATTAAATGAGCAGCAATCGTTTGAAATGTTAGATAAATTTGTAGGAGCAGGGTTTAATTTTATTGATACGGCAGACACCTATTCGTGGTGGGTAAATGGAACCGGAGGGCAGTCCGAAGAAATTATTGGAAAATGGTTAAAAAGCCGTGGTAACCGTCAAAATATAGTAATTGCAACAAAAGTCGGATCGGAGACCAAGGAACACGGATATGATATCTCAAGGAAACATATCTTGAAATCGGCTGATGAATCATTACGACGGTTGGGAGTAGATCATATAGATCTATACTATACCCACTTTGACGATAACATAACCCCCGTGGAAGAGACGTTGTCGGCTTATGCGGACTTAATAGAGGCAGGCAAGGTACGTTATATCGCCGCTTCCAATCTATCGCCAGCGCGTTTAACGGAAAGCTTTGATGTAGCAGAGAAAAACGGTCTTCCCAAATATGTTGCGTTGCAACCGCATTACAATTTGGTAGAGCGTGCAGGTTTTGAAACAGATTATGCGGGCTTGGTCGAGAAGTATGGGTTGAGTGTATTTCCATATTGGTCGCTTGCAGCAGGTTTCTTGACCGGTAAATACCGTACTGAAACTGACTTTGATAAAACGGCAAGGGGCGGTGGGATCAAAAAATATTTTGATGCTAAAGGTAAAGCTGTCCTGAAAGCGCTCGATGCTATCTCCGAGAAGCATGAGACAAAACAGGCTACTGTAGCATTAGCATGGTTGTTGGCTAAACCGCTGATTACCGCTCCCATTGTGAGTGCCACAAGTGAGCGTCAATTGGATACGCTATGTGCGGCGCCGGCTCTTAAGTTGGATACAGAAGATATCGAATTATTAAACGAGGTCAGCAATTAAAATACCGGTAAAAGAGCAATCACAAAATCCCTACATTTCTGAGGGATTTTGTTTTTATTGAGAAGTCGTTCTTGATAGACGGTGGAGATAGCTTATGTATTTTAACAAGTTTATCGTAAATTGGACGCTAAATTGATCTTATGAAACGGTTCCTGATATTATTTTCTTTTATGCTTTTTGGCAGAAGTTATGCGCAAATGCCTACACCTTATGAACGGGGCAATGGTAATCAATCCACAACATTTGAAGAAATGCGGGCCTACTATCAGGAATTGGCGGAGAAATATACATCAATTCATTATGAAACAAAGGGAGAAGACGATAACAATAAACCAATAGATGTGGTCGTATTTAATCCGTTTGGAAAGACACTGGAAGTCGCTAGGAAAGGGAAGTGTATTTTATTGGTCAACAACGGTATTCATCCCGGAGAACCCGATGGTATTGATGCCACTATGATGCTCATGCGGGATTTGGCGACAGGAAAGGTAAAGGCACCTCAAAATGTTATCGTTGTTGCGCTCGCGAGTTACAATGTCAGTGGGATGTTAAATCGTGGGAGCTTTTCCCGAGCTAACCAAAATGGCCCTGAAGAGTATGGCTTTCGTGGAAATGCAAGGCATTATGACTTAAATAGGGATTTTATTAAGACAGACACTAAAAACTCGCGCAGTTTTCAGCAGATTTTCCACTGGGTCAAGCCGGATGTTTTTATCGATAATCATGTGAGCAATGGGGCCGATTATCAGTACACTTTTACTTATATCTCAACAAACAAAGAACGTCTGGGAAACCTTTTAGGTAATTATTTTAATAACAACATGCAAAAAACCTTACTGAAAGATCTCCAGGAGAAAGGGTTTATGTCTGTTCCCTATGTTAACATCCACAACGATGTACCTGATGGTGGTTTTCCAACTTTTATGGATTCGCCAAGATATGCAACAGGTTACACCAGTCTATTTAATGTCATCGGAACCGTGGTGGAAACACATATGTTGAAACCTTATCAAGAACGTGTCAAAGCGACTTATGATTATATGCGTTGTAATCTGGATTTTATGGAACAGCATTATAAGGAGATTAAACAAAAAAGAACTGAAAACCTCAAGCAATATCAAATAGGGGATAAATATGCCATAGCATGGAAGCTTGATTCATCGAAATATGAACCACTGGACTTTAAGGGCTTCGAGGCAAAATATAAGCCGAGCGATGTCTCCTCGAAAGATAGATTGTGGTATGATAGAAACGCTAAGTTTTCAAAACAAGTTAAGTTATATAATACCTATGTTCCGACAAAAGAAGTAACTATTCCATCGTATTATGTCATTCCGCAGTCTGAATGGGAAATTGTTAACTTGCTAACACTCAATCAGATCAAAATGATTCCGCTAAAACAAGATACGGTAATAGCGGTGGAACAGTATCGAATTAAGGATTTCAAGACAACTTCAAGTCCTTATGAAGGGCATTATTTACATTTTGATACCAGCCTCCTCCGGGAATCCAATAAGGTAAACTTTCGTGCTGGTGATTATTTAGTCCCCTTGAATCAGGACGGTGTAAAGTTCTTGCTGGAAACTTTAGAACCTGAAGCAATAGACTCTTATTTTAATTGGAATTTCTTTGATGCGATCTTAGGACAGAAAGAATATTATTCAGCATATGTTTTTGAAGATACAGCAGCCAAACTTCTAAAAGAGAATAAAGATTTAAGAGCTGCCTTTGAACGCGAGAAGATGAACAACCCTAAACTTGCTGCGAGTAGTAGTGCGCAGCTGGATTGGATATACAAACATTCACCTTACTATGAAGAGTCACATCTTCTTTATCCTATTTATCGCATCAATTGATCACGGTGATTTTTGATACACAAGGCTGCGTTCGTTACAATATGGCTATCTTATAAGTATATCCAGGGTAATACCAATGAACATTATGACGATCAAATAGGAGATAAAGCCTATTATTAAAGCGGCAAATGCTTTGAAATAGCTGATCTTTTTAGTCTTATCAAAAAACTGTCCCATGGCCCAGGAGTAATATGCAAAGGTCACCAATGTTGCGTATAAGATAAAACGCTGGTGGGTTATACCATCAATTATTGCAAAAAAAGCATAAATTAACATCGCCATCCCCATAATAAAACATAATAAGATGATGATTTCAAAAAGATTATAGCCGTATTTTTTAAAGAATAATTTAGTCCAAAGGGCGATAAAGAATCCCATGATAATGTTAGCATAACCATAATGATCTTGTAGCCATCGGAAGATGTGGGTCGTGATGATGAGTTTACTTTCAATACCATGGCTGTCGATTGACTGCATATACCGTTCTTCAGTATGGAAAAAGTGGGCAATAATTGAGTACACTAAAGAGGTTACTATAACAAAAATAATAGGTTTGACCAGCCGGCTACGATTCTCAGAAATGTAGTTTTGCACATTCTTCCCCGGCGCTGTTACCAATCCGCTAATGGTATAGAGAATGCCGCGTTCAAAGTGAAGCACATGTTCTATTTCATGGGTGATATAATGCGCATCTATTCTTTTCAGCGTTGCAGGTTGGCCACAATCGGGACAAAATTTTGACGTAATGTCTGTACCGCAGTTTTTGCAAGTTATCATGTTGAAGTTTTTCTTTAGGTAATTAAGGTTAGGTACTCTATATCATTTTTAAAGCCTATAAAGGCAAACTTTCTTTACGGACCATTTTATTGGAGGTATTCAGCAACTTCCACAAGCTTGTATTTGGGGCTCCGTTGCAAAAACTCACCAAGAAAAGCTGCGTGAGTAGCACCGGTGATCAGCAAAATACGATCTTGCGCCGTGACAGGGATCTGATTTAAATTGGAGAGTATCCGTAGATTTCTTCCGTAAAATTTAGTGGCTTCGTCTGCTCCTTCAAAATTACCTTTTGTACTACTGTAGGTTAAGATATCAGCGTTTACATTGATAAATTTTTGCAGGGTCTCTTTGTGATTAAATACCTTTAATTTATCTAAAATGGAGAGTTGGTCAATATGGGTGAATTCCTTCATGATTTTTCCCATGTAGTTTTTATACGTTACAGTATCCACCTGGTTCTCCAGTTCATTGGCAATGTTGTAATTATATGCTGCAGTTTGTTGTTCATCAATTCCATAAATTGTTTTTACCCCTGCAAGTTTGCCAACTTCATAAGCGATTAACGCTATTTCACCACCAAACTTAGCTTTATGGCCTTTGTCGTCGATAAAAGATCTGTAGTCACTGTTCAATTCTTTGTTTTTTTCAGAAATGACTTCTACGCAAATGATGGTTGGTTTAAAATCAGCCAACAGTTTGGCTACATGATAAGTTTCTCTTCTGTTTTTTTGATCTTTTTCATCAAATTCTACTTTATGGGCATCAGGGGTATAGCTCATGTGAAATGTCCCAAAATTTAAAACTTCGATTTTCTGCTGTGCGTAGCTGTTCCCAAAAAATAAGACCCCAAGGGCGATTCCAATATTTCGAATCTGTATAGTTTTAATAAGCATCTGTGTAAGAAATGGATTTATGTTTTTTCCGGCTTTTCGTTCAGTTAGCTGTATTTTTCTAGCTGTTTTGTCCAAAAGTATTACAGTTTGTCCAAATAAAAGCTACACTTGAGTGTAGTTTTATTTAACTTCGAAACTTAGAATTTCGTTATGGATTTTAACGCGCTATTTTCACAAAAAAATAATGTTGATCGTCTTTCAGAAAAGGACATCCTGCAGACGCATGGCTATATTGAGCTTGTCAAAGCTTTCTCACGAATTACTTACCAGAGTATCTATCTAATCGATTATCAGGCCAAAAGCTTTGAGTTTGTTTCAGACAACCCGCTGTTTCTCGCTGGTTTAACAGCCACAGAGGTGATGGAAATGGGCTATGGCTTTTATCAAAAATATGTTCCGTCCGATGATTTCCGGATGCTCATTACGATTAACGAAGCGGGGTTCAGTTTTTACGAAAAAATACCCATAGAGGAACGGAAGCTTTACGTTATATCGTATGATTTTCAGATACAAAATGCGCATAACAAATTTATTTTGATTAATCATAAACTGACGCCGGTTTTTTTGACAGAAGAGGGGAAAATATGGAAGGCAATTTGTATCGTATCTTTATCCACCAATGTGTCTTCGGGCAACGTGACGATCGAAAAGTTCCACTCCAACTTAGTTTGGGAGTTGGATCTGTTGACTGGGAGATGGAACTCCCAAAAAAAGATTAACCTTACCGAACGTGAAATAGAAATTTTACGCTTTTATCATCGCGGTCTGACCATTCATGAAACTTCCGAAAAAATTTTCGTTTCCATTGACACGGTGAAATTTCATCGGCGAAAATTATTTGAAAAACTGGGGGTAAGTAACATGAATGAAGCATTGGTTTATGCATTGAATAATAGGTTATTGTAACGATGGCTTGACGGATGTTGAAATGTTCAGGGCAAGCGCCTCAATCGAGGCGCTGCAGATTATTTTTTTACCAATAGGGGCAAGTACTTCTCGTAGCCCTGTGCTTTCATCTTGTCTTTTGGAATAAATCGAAGTGAAGCACTGTTTATACAATAGCGTAGACCACCTTTATCTGCGGGTCCATCGTTAAAAACATGGCCGAGGTGTGCATCACCAGTTTTGCTGCGTACTTCCGTTCTGCGCATCCCGTACGAATTGTCGGCGTGTTCTTGAATCAAGCTATCGCTAATTGGTTTGGAAAAACTTGGCCATCCACAGCCCGATTCAAATTTATCTGTTGAGACAAATAAGGGTTCTCCAGTTGTGATATCGACATAAATGCCTTCCCTAAATTCGTCATTATAGGCGTTGTCAAATGCGCGCTCTGTTGCACTGTTTTGTGTAACATCGTATTGCAATGGAGTTAACTCCTTCTTCAAGGTCTCCTTGTCAGCTTTTTTATACCTGTTCTCAATGTTCACTTTCGCTTTTTCGGGGTTGGCATTTCGTGCAAGTTCAAATAAATCAGGGCTTATATGGCAATAACCACCGGGGTTTTTGTCCAGGTATTTTTGATGATAAGCTTCAGCATTATAGTAATTCTGTAAAGGTTCTATTTCCACCACTATTTTGCTCCTGTATTGACTTGCTAAAGCAGCTATTTGCTCTTTGATAACAGCAGCATCGTCGGCATTGGTATAATAGATGCCTGTACGGTATTGCGTACCGATATCGTTGCCTTGTTTATTCAGTGAAGTTGGGTCAATTGTTTTGAAGAAAAGGTCTACGAGCAGCTTTAGATCGACAAGCGCTGGGTCGAAGTTTACCTTTACGGTTTCGGCAAACCCGGACGTTCCTGTCGAAACTTGTGCATAAGAAGGGTGCTGAAGGTTTCCATTGGCATAGCCAACTTCCGTTGCGGTGACCCCGCGCACTTGTTTAAAGAAGTGCTCAGTTCCCCAGAAGCATCCTCCTGCAAAATAGACAACATGATCTTTTTGATTTGTAGTATTCATAGTATTTTGTGTTGACGGTTTTAAGTCTTTCCCTTTTTGTGAAAAGCAAACCTTGCTGATCAGAAATAAGCCGGTCGCTATAGCAAGGAGGACGAATAAGTGTTTCATGGTATGGATTGCTACATGAAAGAAACAACATTGTTTCTTTCATGTAGGCTACAAACACCGTACCTTTCTGGATGTTTAACTTAGAAGATATAAACAGTTTTGACTCTAATAGATTCTTTTTACAATTGGAAGACGAAATAAGTCTATGAAAGGTATGTCCTGACAAAAAGACCTTTTAGCTAAACTTCGCCAGCTGTATCTCTGTGTAGCTGTCTCACTGTGGCTATAATAGCCTGTTTGTCGTAGTAATAAAGTTGGTGAAGCTGTTGCTGTGTACCCTGTACTGCGAACGAGTCGGGCAAACCAAGACGTTTTAACGTAGCCGAGTAACCATGTTCCACCATAAATTCAAGCACTGCGGTGCCCACTCCACCTGCGATACATCCATCTTCGATGGTGATGATAGACGAATATGATTGGAATACCTCATGTAATAACGCTTCGTCGAGCGGTTTAAAAAACCGGAGATCATAGTGCCCGACGTGGATGTCCTCCTGGAGCAGCTCGCAGCAGGCGTCCTGTGCATATTGACCAACGGGTCCAAGAGAGAGTAGGGCAATGTCTTTACCTGAACAAAGTCTTCTTCCTTTTCCCATTTCAAGTCTTTTATATTTGTCGGATTGCTTCTCTTGGTTACCTCGACCTTTTGGGTAGCGGATTGCAAACGGTCCGTCGAGAGCGATGTCCTGAGCCGTGAACAACAAATTTTTAAAGTCTGTAAGCGTCATGGGGGAAGCGCCCGTAATGTTGGGTATGCATCGGAGAAAAGCAATGTCGAATGCCCCCTGATGAGTGGGGCCGTCGGGACCGACAACACCGGCCCTGTCAATACAGAACACGACTGGCAATTTCTGCAAAGCGACGTCGTGGATAAGCTGATCATAGGCGCGTTGTAAGAATGTCGAATAGATAAAGCAGAAAGGAAGTAGTCCATCGGCAGCAAGGCCAGCAGAAAAAGTAACGGCATGCTGTTCGCAGATACCAACATCAAAAACACGGTTGGGCATCTGCTGTTTCATTGCGGTTAGCCTGCTGCCGGAAAGCATCGCTGGGCTAATAGCCATAATACGACTATTCCTTCGGGCCAGCTGTGTCAGCGTTTCGCCCAGCACCTGCTGAAAAGTCTCGTTGTGGAGTTGCGGTAGCTGGTGTTCTAACCGTTCACCTGTCAGTTTGTCGAATTTCCCCGTGGCATGCCATTCTGCCTTATTTAACATGGCCGGTGCAAAACCTTTTCCTTTCTGCGTCACACAATGTACTATTTTGGGCCCCATTATATGCTTCAACTGCTCGAATATTTTGATAAGCTTATGGAGATTATGCCCATCCACTGGTCCAAAATAACGTATACCTAAGGCCTCAAAAATATTGCTTGAAGCAAGTAGTCCCGTTTTTATCAGTTTCTCTATTTTTCTAATCGCAGCAATTGACCATTGTGCCCGATCCTTATTACGCGACAGCAGCTTTGATCTGTGATTTGAACTGATTATAGGCTTGCCCCGAGGTCAGGTCGGTCAGATAATTTTGTAGCGCTCCCGTACCGGCATCAATAGACATATTGTTGTCATTTAATATAATCAATAGGTCGGGCTGCTCGAAACCAATATTATTTAAAGCTTCGAATGCTAGACCGGCAGTCATGGCGCCGTCACCGATAACAGCGATGTGTTGACGGTTATGATCACCCTTATACCTGGCCGCGCAGGCCATACCCAGAATTGCTGATAAGGATGTGGATGAATGACCAGTACCAAAGGCGTCAAAGTTATTTTCTTCCATAACAGGAAATCCGCTGATGCCATGTAGAAGCCTGTTCGAATGGAAGCGAGCCGCTCTACCTGTGATTAATTTATGGACATAAGCCTGATGACCAACGTCCCATATCAATTTATCCTCAGGGGTGTTAAACACATAATGTATTGCTATGGTAAGTTCTACAACACTAAGGCTTGAACTAAAATGACCGCCATGTGTAGCAATATGGTCAATGAGGAGGTTCCTTAATTCCTGACCTAATTCGGGTAATACCTCCTGTGGAAGAGCTCGTAATTCACTGGGGCTGTTGATTTGATAATTACCTGTCATTTCTTTTTTAGACAAATTTAGATTGATTAGATTTGCGATACAGGTACAGTATAGGTAAAAGTGATCAATACAGATGAAGAACTATAAATTTGAAATCTTTACACAGGCAATCGAGAAAAATATAAAATCAGGGGTCTATAAACCCGGACAAAAGCTACCTTCAGTACGTGATTTTAAAGATTATTATGGTTTAAGTATGAGTACTGTTCAAGCTGGATACGAATATCTTATGATTCGTGGCCTAGTGGAAAGCGTTCCGAAATCTGGCTACTATGTCAGTGCGAAAAATGAAATGCTGGCAGAACCAGGAGGGCATGGTCGTCCACCAATAGTAAGGGATGCTGTCTTTGAACAAAGGCTGGGCCTGACAACAGCGTCACCTTTGGGGCGGGGTTTTTCGGAATTTAATGTTGCGGCTCCAGGGGATCTCCTTGTTCCGCAAAAACTTTTACTTCGGACGATGCAACAGGTCATTCGGGAACTAGGGGCAGGATTGCTACGCTATTATCCGTCTAATGGCTCTGTACAATTGAAGGACAACATTGTCAGCCGTGCGGCCTCTCATCAGACCTTGCTGCATACAGATGAACTGCTGATCACAGATGGCGCTTTACAGGCCTTGTATATCGCCTTGGCAGCCGTATGCGAAGCCGGAGATATTGTTGCTGTGGAAAGTCCATGTGTATTTTCTGTATTGGAGGTCATTCGGGTGCTCAAACTGCGTGTCATTGAAGTTCCTGTTCTGACTAAAGAAGGCTTCGATATTGATTTTTTTAGAAGAGCATGTCAAAGAAGTGCTGTAAAAGCCGTCGTGCTAACACCGAATTTTCATAATCCAACAGGTATTTTGCTTGCAGATGAACAGAAAATTGCTTTATTGGCGATTGCTCATCAATATCATGTTGCTGTTATCGAGAACGATATATATGGCGACCTAAACTTTCACGGGAGTAGACCATCTACTTTAAAACAATTTGATGAAAGCGGATTGGTGATGACTTATTCATCTTATTCAAAAACCCTGGCACCTGGAATTCGACTGGGCTGGTTAAGCACAGGGCTATTTCTGAAAGATGCCGAACAGATCAAGTTTGCGTTGGGCAGTACAGTTTCCCCTTTGAATCAGGAGACTGTAAGCCGTTTAATCGGCAGCAGTAGTTACGATCGGCATATTCGTTCACTGAAGATGCAACTGGCAAAAAATGCCTATCTAGCCACCAACCTAATCGCTTCCAGTTTTCCCGAACAAACCAAAGTGATTGCCCCGGCAGGTGGATATAGTCTTTGGGTTAAAATGCCCGAAAGTACAGATATGTCGGATTTTTATGCGCAATGTGAAAAAATTGGTGCGAGATTCACACCGGGTTATACGTTCTCTTTTGCGAATACTTTTGGACATTATTTTAGGTTGGTCATCGCGGATAAATTTTCTGATAAACGAATTGAAGCGATCCAGCATATAGGTCGGTATTTATGTGGGAACCTGTAGCTGTACTGATGCTAAATGAATAATGTGTATCGAATAATAGCAAGTGATAGCATGTACATTTGTTTGTTTAATAGGAGATGCATATATGAATATAGTTACAAAATTTACGGTGGCAACAGAGCAGGGAATTGAAGCGTTGTCGATGATCACCAAAACACTGGCGCTAGAAAAATTCGCCAACTTAGTGGAGCCAGCTGAACTGGAACATTACATCGCTGACAATTTTAATTCCAGAACACTTGTCAACGAAATAAACAGCATGTCAAACCAATGGCTGGTGGTGTATGCCGACGATCAACCAATGGGTTATGCAAGAATAACCTCGAAAGGGCAGAAACCGGATGCCCTGGCAGGTACACGTGCGATTCGAATCGCGGACTTTGGTGTCTGCCAACATGCAGCTCGGCAGCAAATGGAGACATCTTTAATGGACAAATGTCTTGCCGTCTGCAATCCCTATGACGTGATATGGGTGAATGAACCCATAATAAGTTCGTCGATAGGATTTTTTGAGCAGAATGGATTTATAAAACAGCCAGGGATTAGCAGATTCGAGGGATTGGCCTTGGAATCAGCAATATATCTTAAGGCGACCTCATAGTTCAAAGGAACTTTATCGTGAAGTTTAAACAAAGCATAATAATGTTTAGCAAAAAAAGTGCACAGATTAGTGCGCTTTTTTTTGTTTAATGATAGATATTTTAGTTTTATAATGTGTATTTTTAGTTTTTAAAAAGAAGGTGTTTGTCAAACTTTAACAATATCTTTAAACTAAAAAATATCGTTTATAATCCCTTTTCATAATTGTTTAATGAAGAAAATAGTTATAACGCTTCTATATCTTTGGTTCTGTGTATTCGCATTTGGGCAAGAATTTAAGGACATAAAGCCAGAGAGTATCGTTCAGTACTTTAGTGAAATTAAAACTGCGGCTAAGATTGGTTATTCGTTGTGGAATAGGGATTTATATGATAATATTATTTTGGTAAACCCTGATACGCGGCAGCTATTTAGTAATAACTCTGGTGCCGATAGTTCGTTTGTGCAATACAAAAATAGCTATATCGGTAAATTACCCGATAGTGTAAATATTGCCAATACATCTTTAACGTGGAATGGGCTTACTTGGGCGATGATTATGCTGCCTTTATCTAAAGATTATTATACACGGATCAATTTGTTGGCCCATGAATTGTTTCATTCAACACAATCGGTTTTGGGATTTGTTCAAAATAACAGCGAAAGTATCCATCTCGACCAAGAGAATGGACGAATATATTTACGTTTAGAATTGGAAGCACTTAAAAAGGCGGTTTGTTCAGACGCGCAAGATGAACAACGAATGCATTTGAAGGGTGCTTTGATTTTTCGGAAGTATCGAAATTCACTTTTTCCAGGTTCTGCCCACATTGAAAACCAATTGGAGCTTAATGAAGGAATCGCAGAGTATACCGGGCTAATGATTAGTGGGAGAAACAAAGAAAAAACAAAAAAACATTTTACTAATGTTGTAGACAGATTTTTCTCGAATCCCACTTATGTAAGGTCTTTTGCCTATAATACCACGCCGATCTATGGTTATATAATGAGTTTAAAGGATCCGCTTTGGAACCAAAAGATTTCAGTAAATACGGATTTAACCGCATTTTTTATGCGCGAATTGAACATTGAGGTTCCGAAAGATCTTGCGGCAACAGTAAAAGTCATAGCAGCGAAGTATAACGGGAACCTGGTATTCAGAGAAGAGCGGCTACGTGCGGAAAAAATAAGAAAGCAAATCGCATTTTATCGTTCCTTGTTTGTAGACCAGCCTCATATGACTATAAAATTCGAGAAAATGAATGTGTCTTTTGATCCGAGAAATATCCTTCCAATCGCAGATTTGGGAACTGTTTATCCAACCATAAGGATTACTGATAACTGGGGGATTCTTGAAGTCAAAAGTGGAGCGCTTATGGGGCCCAATTGGGATAAAATAACAGTTAGTAGGCCTACAAAAATCGAAGGGCAACGCGTAGAGGGTGAGGGCTGGGTGATGCAACTCAAAGATCAGTATGCCGTGCAAAAGGACGAACCGCTGAATAACTACAGGCTTATCAAAAAGCAGTAGATACACTATCTTGATTTTTTGTACTATGCAGCTTTACCAAATCAGCATTAAATACTGGTAAATATAGGAATATCGCCCAAATTTCATAAAAAGCTTACCCTATGCTATTCAATTTTTAGCTATCGATCGGGAGATAGCTTCGAGTTATTTTTTAAATATAATCCAGCGCATTTAATGCCCTAAATTTTCGGGGACTCAGACCGGTATGCTTTTTTATAAACCGTGTTAATGATGCTGAAGAACTAAAACCATAATACGAAGTCAACTCTTTAATCGGAATTTCAGTGGTAGCAAGTTTTTTGGCAATCTCACTTGCGACAATTTCCTTGACGATCGTGCTGGGTGAAGTTTCACTGCTTGAAAGTGTCAATCGATGTAAGGCCATTCTTGAAACGTTGAGCTTTTTCAAGTAGAATTGGAGATCCCAGTGATTCTGAGGATACTGGTGAATGAGTTTTTTAAATTCTACTATAATGGGGTGTTCCGCTAGCGGTGCTGAATTTTGATCCAATTGATTTAATGTTTCTTTTTGTTCCTTTATGTTATTTTTCATGTTTTAAGATAATCGCTTGTTATTGATTCACTATAGTGTTCTGAGGCTATAGTTTAGATTAAATGTTTCATCAAACTTTTTTGAATACAAGCAAAATTAGGGTATTAATTTCATAGTGTACTTTTCGAAATTAACGATTCGCTTTTTAAAATTATAATTTTTTATAATTGATTCTGGTAAACTGAAGCGAAGCAGATTATCCTTTGAAAAATAGAAGGATAAATTAAAACTTGGCTCCGAGAAGAGAGAAATCGTTTTTTTGTTCTATTTTCTGATTTCATTTTTCTCTTGTTTTATTTTGTATTATTCTTTGTAATATAGGTTTTTACGTATGTTATCTTTATTAAAAATAAAACTATGAAATACGTTGATTATAACCTTTGGTTATACTGCTTTTTTTTAGGTTTTTTAGGATTCACGTCTAATTAATCCACTTCAAGTCATCTTCATCTATAATTTAATCATGGTTATTGAGATGATCATGCGCAGCTCCGCTAGTGCTGGATGATGGAGTGTTCGAGCGAATAGCGTTAGATCTGAGCGATTAGTTTGAATAACATCTAGCTTCTATCGCGGTACAGAATAAGGTTATTACTCGATTCTTGTCATTTTTTATAAAATATACTTTCTTTTGGGTTATTTGATGTTTGTCTAAGCGAAAAGGTTTTCGTTGATTGTGCAAACGTTTGATCTGAAGCAGTTGATTATTTTTCTGTACAATATATTATATCTTGCTTTAAGATTATGAACTAATACTTTACCGAAGGTGAAGAGAATTCTTTGTATGGATCATCTTGTTTCAAGTTTTGTGGAATCCTAAATCGATAAAAAAAATAAAAAACTTCGAAACAGCCGCTGAGGCTTTGTAGGATGATCGGAAGAAGTGCGGACAATTAATACAATTTATAAACTTTATTTAAAAATTATGAGAAAGACCGTGTTTTCCTTAATCACGATTTTAGTG
Source organism: Sphingobacterium sp. UBA7038 (assembly GCF_002494055.1). Lineage (NCBI taxonomy): Bacteria > Pseudomonadati > Bacteroidota > Sphingobacteriia > Sphingobacteriales > Sphingobacteriaceae > Sphingobacterium > Sphingobacterium sp. UBA7038. The sequence goes on along the minus strand of NZ_DLAV01000022.1, from coordinate 1,420 downwards.
ATCGCTATGAGCATTTCCTGCCGGAAAGATGGCAGCTTAATGTACACCTTACCAAACGATACCGGCGCAGAATCCTTAGCAATAGCGGATTCGGTCCAACTATTCAACGTAAGTCCTTCGGCCGCAACGGAGGCTGATAGACTTCAATTTCGAGCGAATCACAATGAAATGCAAATGACCGGATTTTATGTGGCGCCAAACAGTACCATAACCATAAACGTAAAAGTCAACTCGGGTACTACAGCAGCACGCTTAGCGATCGGGACGCCTTTTAGAGATAATATTCGACCAGTCCGGCAGTATTTCAATCTCCAGGCAGGTACGCAAACTTTCACAGTGGATCAATACGGGGGATTGGTTTATGTGATTTATACAGCTGATAATTATACAACAACTGGAGAAATCGAGCTTTCTTTTGGCAATGGATTTATTCCGGTCCCTTACTTTCAAAAGGGGATAACCTCCCATGAGCAATGGGTAGCTACATTGGATTCGTTGAAAAGTACCGTTCCGGATGTCATCTTCTCGTCGGATCACACCATTATGGTAGCCAAAATTGCCGATGCCCTGTTGTACAGGGACGAAGATCAACAGCTGATTGTTAATAGACTGGATTCAATTATTGACTTTTCCAATCGGATCAGTGGCTTGAATGGTACCAGTGGAGTTCATGCGATACCTTACAATAAGCATCTGATTACCGTGAGGGATTCGAGTGCTGGAGGCTATATGGCAGCCGGTATTTCTATTTATTTTACCGATGCCTTATCTTATCGTATGTTGCAGCCAAAATATCTGTCCAATACAAATGGATGGGGAATATGGCATGAGGTCGGCCACACCTATCAACAAAAAGCTTGGACCTGGGGCAATCTGACAGAAACAACCGTGAATGTCTATTCCCTAGCCAGCGAAAGGGGATTTGGATTGCCGGTAAGTCGAGTGACAGCCAATAATTCCTGGCCTAAATTGACGACTTACTTTCAAAAAAATATCGCTGATCGTAACTTTAATTTGGGGGATAATGATTTGAAAATGATTATGTTTCATCAACTCTGGTTGGGATTTGGCGACGATTTTTACATCAAACTTAGCAAAACTACGCGCGAGAACAGGCCCGCAGTTTCGACAGATGCAGAGAAAATGCGCTATTTTATGCTGTCTGCATGTCAGATTGCTCAAAAAGATCTCTCGGATTTTTTTAGAAAATGGGGGTTTAAAGTTGATGAATCTGTCTATACAGCAATAGCTGATTTGAATTTGCCAGCGCCAATGCAGGATCTAACTACTTTAAGAGATTAAACATTCTTAAATACCCTGTTGGACAGGATAGACGGATAGAAACAAGTACGTTATCGCGGAAAAAAAATTAATCGTTGTTTTACAATAAAAACATGGAAACACTTGCGTCCTAAACGTT
>NZ_DLAV01000009.1:0-63322 GCF_002494055.1 Sphingobacterium sp. UBA7038 | reverse complement strand
TATCCTTTTTGTTTACACTATGAATATATGAAAATCAAACCGTTAAAACAAATAATAAACCTTAGATAATGAAAAAAAAGAGACTGCCTTTTTGAGACAGCCTCTTTCTTTATTGTTAGTCAAGAATAAACTAGATCATTTACAACGAAAGGATTTCAATGATACGAAGCAGATCTTCATTCATTTTTACGTTATGCTTGATGGCGCTCTTAAAAGGAGTGAATCTTACTTCACTGCAAATCAGTCCGGCCATTTCACCTCTGCGGCCTTGTAGTAAAGCCTCTACCGCTGCAATTCCAAGCCTGCTGGCCAGTACACGATCCATGCAAGTAGGGCTTCCGCCACGCTGAATATGTCCTAAAATAGATAATCTAACGTCGTAGTGCGGGAAATTTTCCTTGATTTTTTCCGATACCACCATACCGCCCTCTTTGTCGCCTTCAGCAACAATAATAATGCGGGATGATTTATTTTTACGGCTTTTGTCAAGTCTTTTCATAATCGCATCATAGTCTACCTCGAACTCAGGAACCAGTACTGCTTCAGCACCGGTACTGATACCAGAACGGACGGCGATAAGACCAGAGTCGCGGCCCATCACTTCGATCACAAAAAGTCTATCGTGAGACTCGGCGGTGTCGCGAATTTTGTCTACGGCTTGGATAACTGTATTAATGGCTGTATCATAGCCAATAGTGAAGTCTGTACCGGCCAAATCGTTATCGATTGTGCCCGGAAGACCGATGATAGGAAAATCGAATTCTTCGATAAATTTGGATGCGCCGGTAAATGTACCATCGCCACCGATAACAACCATGGCATCAATACCGTGGCTGCGTAAATTTTCATAAGCCTGCTTACGTCCTTCAATTGTTTTGAAAGCCTCGCTGCGGGCTGTTTTTAGGATAGTACCACCACGTTGTATGATATTGGCTACAGATTTAGCATCCATAGGGATAATCTCACCATTAACTAGACCATCATAACCTCTGCGTACCCCAAATACTTCAAGATTATTGTAGATCCCCGCTCTAACAACAGCGCGGATACCAGCATTCATTCCTGGAGCATCTCCTCCAGATGTCAAAACAGCAATTTTTTTAATGTTACTCATACGTACTCAAACTTAGCTATTTTTAAGCGTATATACAATTATATTTCCGTTATTAGAAGTCGCCAATATCGCTATTAAGAACAAGCAATCGCTTTTTTAACTGCAATTCATCTAAGTGTGAGCTAAAGATAATGCAAATTTAATAATCGCATGTTCTCTGCTGTTATTCTCTAAGCATACCTTCTGCTGTATACAGACTATTTTTTTGCCTTAAAGGCGTCAATTCCGCTCTGTAAAAACGCAGTGTACTCCGCAATATTATAGTTTGCACCAGTTTTTGGAACCAATACGGTGCCCGATGCATCGACGATAACATAGAGTGGTTGCGAATTGCTGTCGAAAGCTGAGGCTTGGAAATCACTGTTTTTATTCCCTATCGTTTTGATTTTTTTGCCACTGTATTTTGAAACGAATTGTTCGTTTGCAGGTAATTCTGTTTTATCATCGACAAACAATTCGGCCATTATAAATTCTTCCTTCAATAGCTTGGCAACGGCAGGATCAGTCCATACATTTGCTTCCATTTTTCGGCAATTAACACAGTTCCAACCTGTAAAATCTATCAATACAGGTTTATTCAGTTCTTTTGCTGTTTCCAAGGCCTGATCATAATCATAATATGGATCAAATCCTTTTGGTGTACCGCGTTCGTGAAAAATCTCCGCATATTTTTTGACTTTACCATCACTGTGTGCGGGAGCGGCTGCTATTCCTGCCGACAGGTCAAAGTCCTGTGTTGCCGAGGGTGGCAAGAAAGCTGAAATTGATTTTAGGGGAGCTCCCCATAGCCCCGGTACCATATAGATAACGAAGGAGAATACAATGATAGCGAGAATAGTTCTCGGTACGGAGAGGAATTTTAATTCGCTGTCATGTGAAAACTTAATCTTTCCAATAAGATATAAGCCCATCATACTAAAGATGGCAATCCATAGCGATAAGAAGACTTCCCGATCCAACCAATTCCAATGGTAGGCCAAATCTACATTTGATAAGAATTTCAGTGCCAGTGCGAGCTCTAAGAAGCCGAGTACAACCTTCACCGAATTTAACCAGCCACCAGATTTTGGCAGGGATTTTAACATCGAAGGGAACATCGCAAATAAGCCAAAAGGAATTGCAAGTGCTATAGAAAAGCCAAGCATACCGATTGCAGGACCTAGGCGTTCTCCTTTTGAGGCCGCTTCGACCAATAAGGTGCCAATAATGGGGCCAGTACAGGAGAAGGAGACCAGTGAAAGGCTGAATGCCATAAAGAAAAGCCCTACGAGACCGCCTTTGTCGGATTTGGCATCCATTTTATTGACAAAAGAACTCGGTAACGTGATTTCAAAAGCACCAAAAAAGGATGCGGCGAAAACAACTAATAAGAGGAAGAATAGGAAGTTAAATACCCCATTTGTGGATAAAGCATTCAATGCATCCGAACCAAAGGAAATGGTAATAATCATTCCTAAAGCGACATAGATCACAATAATAAAGAGACCGTAGAGGAGTGCCTTGCTGATACCGCTTGCGCGGCTTCCAGCCTGTTTTGTAAAATAACTTACGGTAAGTGGGAGCATTGGAAATATACATGGCATGAGTAGCGCTGCGAAGCCGCCAACTAATCCTGCGATAAAGATACTCCAAAGTGATTTTTTACTTGATTCTTGCCCGGAGGGAGCGTTTGCCTTAACAGGAGCTATTTTGCTGCTGTCCTGACTAACCATTGTGTCAGGTGAAGCTGTAAAATTTAGATCCTCAGGTACCGCTTCAACAGAAGTAGCTGTATCCGGTGATGATTCAAATTGAAGTCCTTCTGTACTTGTTAAGCTATCTTGTGCGGAGGCAAAAGTTGCTGTCGTTAAAGAAAGACTGAAAAAAGCAATTAAAAGTAGAATGAATGTGTTTTTTAACATGCGTATGAATTTCTGATGTTATGGTCAAAAATAAAAAAAGGCGATGAGAATCGCCTTATTAATTTATCCGTGTAGAATCATTTTTACTATTTGATTGTCACAGCAAAAGCATATTCGTCTGGAGGAAGACATTGTGATGCATCACATGCTTGCCATTCAACAGTGCCTTTAACGGTGGCAGTTCCTTTGTTTAAAGTTACTTTTTGTTGGAAAATTACCTCGTTTGTAAAATAACCAACATCCATCTTAAATACATCCTCGTGTTTTACTTTTGGTTTCGGCTCTGCAGTTTTACCTACCAATGTATAATCTGCCGCTTTAGCAAAGTTGAAAGAAGTTGGAATTGGGCCGCCATCTTTCACATTTTGTGAATAAATGTGCCATCCATTTTGGATTGTAGCTTTTACATAAACTACAGCTTCTTTGTTATTTAACTTTTTGCTCGCCACAGTCCATTTTACAGGTTTGTGAATCTGAGCGAATGCTCCCGTAACTGCAAAAATTACCACAGTCATTAACAGTATTAACTTTTTCATCAGAATTTAATTTGTTCTTTCCTTTTTCACTACAATGATTGCAGTGTGTTCTTGTTCTTTGATACTTCGGGTGAATAAAGGTTTAATCACGCTGTTGACAAATTTAGAACAAAGGTTTGACAATTCTAAAATGGGTTATCCTTTTTTTGTAAAGATTAAGTAATAAGATGTGTAATTTCTTTGATATCAAATTCGCGCAAGGTGTCTTCCAAAAGAACCAGTAGCTTCCCGTCATTAGACACCTGTTGAATAATGCCAGTTTTTTTGATGCCGTCGACTAGGAATGGTCTTTCTTCACCTCTCCAAAACAATAACGCGTTGTAGCGGTTTAACTGATATTGAGCGCCCTCCTTATACAGGTTCAGGTACTCCTGTTGGATCACTTGGAATAACTCCTGTGCCAGTTCCTTGATGTTGTAATCCTGTCGATCGGTCAGGCAGGCGAGCGAGGTTATTGTTGTTGCTGTGTCAAAATTAATTTGATTAATATTTACACCAATGCCAATAATTGCGTGGTCTATTTTACTGCCTTTTAATTTATTTTCTATTAAAATGCCTGTTATTTTCTTTGAATTGACGTAAATATCATTGGGCCATTTCACGACTACAGGCTGCTCGGTTTTGCTTTTCAGCCAATTGACGGTTGCAATGGCGATTGTGGCGGAAAGCGCAAATTGTTCCGCTATGGGCAGGAAATGAGGCTTTAAGAGGATCGATGTTGTTAGATTTTTCCCTGGTTCACTGACCCAGGAGCTTCCACGCTGCCCCTTGCCCTGAAATTGTTCTTCTGCTAAAATGGCAGTCCCCTCAGCTAGTGGCTTGAAATTTGACAATAATTCCCTGAGATAATCGTTTGTAGAGGCGACTTTGTCAAGATATATTGCATTTTGACCGATGATAAGTCCCGAAATATTGTTATTTTGCAAACTGAAAGTATTAAATAAATATTAAGTCAAAACTATCACATTTTTTAATGAGTAAAAATAAAAGTTCAGAATTGTCCCAACGTCTATCAGAAATTATCGTTTATGGTATGCAAGAAAAGAAAGCAAACGAGATCGTTCGCTTGGATTTAAGAGATCTTCACAGTTCTGTTTCCGATTATTTTGTGATTTGTCATGCCGACTCTAACATTCAGGTGAATGCGATAGCAAAGAGTGTCGAAGAAGAAGTCTATAAGGCATTTGGTCAAGAACCCCAATATAAAGAAGGGCAATCCAATGGTGAATGGTTGATTTTGGATTTTGTGGATGTGGTTGTACATATCTTTAAGACCGAAAAAAGAGCGCATTATGGTATCGAGGATTTATGGGGAGATGCAGAAGTACAGCATTTCCAAAGCGCTTAATTGTCCTCAACGAAAAAATTTATAAAGAAAATATAATTACGATATAATGAAAAAAATCCCGAGTAGTAAGGTAAGCCCGAAACCGCCAAAATTCAATTTTGTGTGGCTTATGATTGCCATGTTTTTAGGTTTTTTTGCCTTACAGTACGTTTTTGGAGAAAGCCCAGCTAAGGAAGTTAGCTATAGTGATTTTGAGACACGTATGTTGAATACAGGCGCTGTAGAGCGTCTCGTCGCCTATAAAAAGAATGATCTTGTCGAAGTGGAGGTCTATCTAAAAAAGGGCTGGAAAGATAACCCAAGTTTTAAAGACGCTACAAAAGCTGCTGATCCGCTTCCAAGTCTATCAGGACAGGAAGACAAGGGTCCACAATATATTTTTAAGGATGCTTCGCCTGATGTTTTAGAAAAGAAATTAGCTGCTTCACAAGCGGAATTAACGCCAGGTACACCAAAAGTCCAATTGACTTATGATGACCGTTCTAACCCTTGGGCAAGCTGGTTTATCACGTTTATGTTGCCGTTGTTGGTATTGGCTGCCATCTGGATCTTCTTGATGCGTCGTATGGGCGGTGGTGCTGGCGGCGGTGGCGGTGCGATCTTTAATATAGGTAAATCTAAGGCGACGTTGTTTGATAAAGAATCGCAGATCAATATCACATTTAACGATGTTGCTGGTCTTGAAGAAGCGAAACAAGAAGTTATGGAGATTGTGGATTTCTTAAAAAATCCACGTAAGTATACCAATCTAGGGGGTAAAATTCCGAAAGGCGCTTTGCTTGTAGGGCCTCCGGGAACGGGTAAGACTTTATTGGCTAAAGCGGTAGCCGGAGAGGCTCAAGTGCCATTTTTCTCGCTATCCGGATCTGACTTTGTCGAAATGTTTGTGGGTGTAGGTGCATCGCGTGTTCGCGATTTGTTTAAGCAAGCGAAAGAGAAAGCACCATGTATCATTTTTATCGATGAGATTGACGCTATAGGTCGTGCTCGTGGTAAAAACTCGATGATGGGCGGTAATGACGAGCGTGAAAATACATTGAACCAATTATTGGTGGAGATGGATGGTTTCGGTACGGATTCAGGCGTTATTATTTTAGCGGCTACTAACCGTATCGATGTACTGGATACAGCATTGTTGCGTCCAGGACGTTTTGACCGTCAAATTTCTATTGATAAACCGGATTTGATTGGCCGTGAGCAAATTTTCAAAGTGCATCTAAAGCCGTTGAAATTATCGGCTGAGGTCGATGCAAAAAAATTATCGGCGCAGACACCTGGTTTTGCGGGAGCTGAAATTGCCAACGTGTGTAACGAAGCAGCCCTTATTGCTGCCCGTAAAAATAAACCCGAGATTGATATGCAGGATTTTCAGGATGCCGTTGATCGTGTGATCGGTGGTCTTGAGAAGAAAAACAAAATCATCTCTCCGGAAGAGAAACGTATTGTTGCTTATCATGAGGCTGGACACGCTATTGCGGGCTGGTTTTTAGAGCACGCCGATCCTTTGGTGAAAGTGTCTATTGTGCCACGTGGTGTCGCTGCTTTGGGTTATGCACAGTACCTTCCCCGTGAACAGTTCCTATATACGACAGAACAGCTTATAGACAGTTTATGTATGACTATGGGTGGTCGTGTCGCTGAAGATATTACGTTTGGAAGAATTTCAACAGGTGCTCAAAATGACTTAGAGCGTATCACGCAACTTTCGTATGCGATGATAGCAATCTACGGTATGAATGATAAAGTTGGCAATGTTTCCTTCCGAGATAGTTCTGAAGCATCTTTCCAAAAACCATATTCTGACAAAACGGCAGAGCTGATTGATGCAGAGGTACGTAACTTAATTAATGACGTCTATGCACGTACCAAACAGTTATTGCTGGATAAACGTGAGGGTTTGATTAAAATAGCAGAAAAGCTATTGGAAAAAGAGATTCTTTTTCAGTCGGACTTGGAAGAGATATTAGGTAAACGTCCATTTGAAACCAAGACTACTTACGAGGAGTTTGTGAATGGTGCTGATGGTGGTGGAGTTCCACAGACAGATTTACCGTTGGATGTTCATCCGGACGAAGCGCGATCTAACGAAGGGCAGAGTTCAGAAACACCCTCCAATAATTTGAATTAATTTGAATGCTGCAGCGCTAGATCACTCTAGCGCTGCATTTATATATATTTGCGCCATGAACGTGAAGAACGCAACAGCGAAAGAGATAATGTTAAAACGGGTACGTCAGGCATTACTACAGAAAAACGATAATCCACATCCCAATTTCAAAGAAACGCCGCTTTATAAAGAAGAGGATGAGTTGGTGGATATTGTTTTTGTTCGCGAATTGACTGCTGCGGGAGGCAAGTTTCTGTATTGTGATGGCGAGATCGGTCTGATTGAAAATCTGATTTTATTGACCGAGGAGAATAATATCAAAAATATATACGCTTGGGAACAAGGTGTTCAAAATTTACTCAGTCCATATGGTTTCCCTTTTTTAAAAACAGCGGAAGATTTTGAATCAGCAAATGCGAGCATTACCTCATGTGAAGCATTGGTTGCACGTAATGGAAGTGTTATGGTGAGTAATGCAAATGCTTCAGGACGCAGGTTGAGTATATATCCTCCAATTCATATTGTCATTGCCAAAGCTTCGCAATTGGTTTGGGATCTAAAGGATGCTTTAGCCTATATGCAGAAGCGTTACGGTCAGGAAATCCCGACAATGATTTCGACAATTACCGGCCCCTCCAGGACGGCTGATATCGAGAAAAGATTGGTTTTGGGTGCACACGGACCAAAAGAACTTTACGTTTTACTTTTAGAGGATCGATTCTAGGAATTACTATGCTATTATATTATCTAACAGAAATGCCTGTTGCGAGTATTATTTTCTTTTTTACGCTCGCTACCAGTATCTATACGTTTTCACATGAACAACTTTACGGTAAACTGATGTTGCATCCGTATAGTATCGCACGTAATCGAAAATGGTATACCATCCTTACCAGTGGCTTTGTGCATAAAGATTGGGGGCATCTGCTGTTTAATATGCTTACCTTCTATTATTTTGCATTTGGTTTGGAGCGCATACTTGCAGAAGCAAGTCCATACGGTCATATTTTATTTGCCGTAATCTATGTCGGTAGTTTGATCTTGAGCGATATTCCAACAATCATCCAGCAAAAAAATAACCCCGGTTACTATAGTTTAGGCGCTTCAGGTGCGATTTGTGCGGTTCTGTTTAGCTACATTCTTTTCGATCCGAAAATTACCATTGGTGTGATGATGATTATACCGATGCCGGCTTATCTGTTTGCATTTTTGTTTTTAGGTTACTGTGTGTGGGCGTCAAAAAAAGCGCAAGATGGTATAAATCACGATGCTCATTTCTTTGGCGCATTGTCGGGTCTGATCTTGACGATTATCTGTTTCCCTTGGGTTATTAAGCATTGTTTGGCTCAGTTTTAAAATTTTCCACCCCAGGTTTCCCGATCTAAATTTCTATACTGGATCGCTTCGGCGAGATGATGATTTTCGATCATTTTACTTTGCTCCATATCAGCGATTGTTCGAGCAACTTTGAGTATTCTATCGTATGCTCTTGCAGATAGGCTCAGACGTTCAATAGCCGTTTTAAGTAACTTCCTTCCGGGCTCATCAATCTGACATATTTCTCGGGTCAATTGTGTACTCATCTGGGCATTACAATGGATGTCTGGAAAAGAATCGAACCGTTCCTTTTGAATTTCGCGTGTTTGAATGACTCGAGTTCGCACAGTACGGCTGTCTTCGGCTATACGTGTCGTACTCAGTTGGTCAAAAAGTACAGGTGTCACCTCAATATGCAGATCGATACGGTCTAAAAGGGGCCCCGATATTTTACTTAAATAACGTTGTACGGTATTACTGCCGCATATGCATTCTTTTTCGGGGTGATTGAAATAGCCACAGGGACATTCCTGCGTTGCCTAGTTTGCGTTTTGAAACAGAAACAGTAAAACCGATGGATAACTCATATCCTAAAAATCCTACTTCTATTGGCGAGCATATAAGAAAGAAAAGAATGGAATTAAAACTTTTCCAAAAAGATCTCGCTGTTCTTTTTGGGGTAAGTGAAGACTGTATCACTTATTGGGAAAATAATCGCAGTACTCCTCAAATCACATATTATCCAGCATTAATTAGATTCTTGGGTTATTATCCATTCGAGTTAGACTTAACAACATTCGAAGGCAGAATAAAAGCCTATAGATATCTAAATGGACTTAGTCGTAAACATTTTGCAAAATTAATGGTGGTTGATCCACAGACAGTAATTGGGTGGGAAAATGGTCGAGGAAAACGGCCCAAGCGAGAAAAAATGGAGAGGTTTCTATCGAAATATGATTTTAATGCTGATTAGGTTGAAAACAAGGCAAACAAAATGAGTGATATGGTGAGCGATTGGTGAAATAAATTGATTTGAACCATGCGGTTTCATCTTAGATCAAAACTTATAACTAAATACGAATAAATCAACACCTTGAGTTTATGAAAAATGCCGATAGCATTTTACAGCTGATCGGCATTTTTCATTGTTACCCCCAATAGTATAATTGAAAGAACGTACTACAATTATTTGTTGGGTGTATCCCATTTCTTCGTTGATGTACAATTCAATTTCAACATTTGATCTCCCAACTGAACATCAAATTCTCCCTTCTCAAGTACCCACTTCCCGTCAGCGCCGACAAATGCAAGGTCACTCCCTTTTACTTTTAATGTAATATTCCTACTTTCCCCAGCTTTCAATTCAACCTTATCGAAAGCGCGTAGACGACGTACATCGGGAGTCATTGAAGCAACTTTATCATTAATGAACAGTAATACGCTTTCTTTTCCCGTTACAGGACCGCTATTTTTTATATCAACAGTGAAAGTTAATTCATCTGTATCGCTAAATGAGGCTTTGTCTACCTTCAGATTACTATATTTAAATGAAGAATAACTTAATCCATATCCAAAAGCCCATTGCACAGATGCTACGGCATCATAGTTATAAGCACCTTGCATGCGATCCTGGTTCTGGCTCGGTTTATAGTCGTAGGTAATGAGCGAATTTACATGGCGCGGGTAGGTGAAAGGAAGCTTGCCGCTTGGATTGATATCCCCATACACTACATTAGCCAGTGCATCACCGCCGTAGTTCCCCGGTAAATAGATGTGGACAATAGCTTTTGCCAATGGGACGATCTCATTAATAATGCGCGGACGACCTTCATTTAATACCAGGATAATGGGCTTTCCGGTTTGTGCTAATGCTTTCACTAAATCAAGCTGATTCTTAGACAAGGTCAGATCATCCAGATTGCCCGGAGTTTCACAATAAGAGTTTTCGCCAATGCAAGCGATGATTACATCAACATCGCGTGCGGCGGCAACAGCTTTCTCTATCTCAGGTGTATTTTCTTCCCAATATGAACCACGTACTTTGTATGTAACTCCCGGTTCATAAATGATATTCTGAGTACCGGCTTTATACTGAAAAGCTTCAAGGATAGTATTGTGATCGGCAGCAAATTCATCAGCCCTGTCTCCTTGCCATGTGTATGACCAGCCACCGTTTAGCGAACGCATGGAATTGGCATTCGGACCTGTGATCAGGATCTTCTTCGTTTGTGTTAAAGGAAGAAGACGATCATCATTCTTCAATAGAGTAATAGATTCTTCAGCGGCTGCAAGGGCGACTTTTGCATGTTTTTTACTTCCGAACTCTGGATATTCTTCGATGGCACGGTAAGATTTATCGAACAATCCGAGACGGAATTTCATACGCAATATCCGGCTAACGGCATCATCGATACGGGCCATCGATACTTCGCCTTCTTCAACCAGTTGTTTCAGTAAAACGCAAAAATCCCACGAATACGGATCCATAGACATATCTATACCGGCATTGATTGCCATTTTAACCGCTTCTTTTTTTGTAGCCGCAACATGGTCCCGCATATAAATATTGTTAATATCCGCCCAGTCAGTCACGATTACTCCATCCCAATTGAGATCTTGTTTGAGCCATTGAGTGAGGTATTTATAGTTTGCATGGAAAGGTATGCCATTATCTACAGCCGAGTTGACCATTACTGAAAGCGCACCGGCTTGTATAGCCTTAAGATAGGGGGCAAAATGCTTCTCGCGCATATCATAGCCGGTAATATAGGACGGTGTACGGTCTTTACCAGAGAAGGGGACGCCATACCCCATATAATGTTTCAAACAGGCGGCCACATGATATTTATCAATAGATGAGCCGTTTCCGCCCTGAAGGCCGGTAACCATTTCACGTCCCAGCTCGGATACAAGGAAAGCGTCTTCACCGAATGTTTCCCACATACGAGGCCAGCGAGCGTCGCGACCAAGATCTAACACGGGAGCAAATGTCCAGGGGATATTTCCTGCTCTCGTCTCGTATGCCGATATGCGGCCGGTTTCGGAGGAAAGCTCACGGTTGAAAGAGGCTCCGAGATTGATATTTTGAGGAAACAGAGTGCCTCCTTGCGTGTAAGTGGTCCCATGTATTTGATCAACACCATAGACAATAGGGATACCTGTTTCCTTAATCGCAATCTTTTGCAGTCCGGAGATGATGTAAGTCCATTCTGTAGGGGTTTGAGGAGTACTGCCAGGTACATTCAGTATGGAGCCTACCTTGTATTTGCGCATTACTGAATCAGTAAGTGGCGCATCAAACTCGAAGGGAATGACGGTATGGAAAATATTCATTCCTTTACCTATGACATCGACGGTCAACTGGGTCATCTGTCCGATTTTTTCTTCGAGCGTCATTTTTTTTATCAGGTTTTCAATCTTACTTTCCGCATCCTTATCCTGACGGATGGTCGTGGAGATATTGCTTTGTTGTGCGTTGACGCCAGTTATTAAAACTAAGGCGATAAAGAATAAATAATATTTTCTCATGATAGTACTTTATTTGTTTTGTATCTGCCACTTCAGCATTTTATATTGCTCTTACATCTCTGATGAATGCAGCCATCTCATCACTTTCCTCAAATGATTCCCTAAGTAAAACAGGTGCTATGATGGTCAATATAATTTTTGATCTTCATTACTTAAAGTGAAGAATTTTTCTTTTTAAGAATAAAGGCTTGAGTGTACTTATTAAGTCGTAAATACCCGAAAGGGGCATTTTCGAGTTTTCTCGAAAATGCCGTACACTAACGATAGTTCCTTTCGGACATAATTTAGAAGAGCATTGGTGCAAACTCGGACAGATAGATCCTCCAGTTGTCCCATGTGTGGCCGCCTCCGCTTTCTCTGTATGTATATTTAAAACCTATTTCGTCCATTTTCTTCATACTGTCCATAACACCTTTGTACAGGAAGTCTGTATTTCCGCATGCGATCCAATATAATTTATAGCCGTTCTTTTTCTGTACTTCTAATTTCTTTACAAATTCATCCGTAGCTTTCTGTACATCTGCTGCGTTCGGATTACCGATTGTCATCATTGATGCCAGAGGAGGAGCCGAAAATATACCGATGAAGTCAAACGTATTGGCATATTGGGCGGAGATCGCTGAAGAGTGCATTCCACCCATTGACAAACCTGCTACCGCACGATTTGCTTTACCTGCTTTAACCCTGTAATTGGCTTCTACAAATTTCAGGATGTCTCCAAAACTATTTTCCATACTTGCTACAGCCTCTCTCGGACCACCACCCATAGCAGGGGTGTATGCTCTGTTTGTTTCTTCAGGTGATGCTGTGTTTTGCGTATGGCCATTTGGCATAACAACAATCATTGGTTTAGCTTTTCCCTGTGCAATGAGATTATCGAGTATCTGCGCCGCGCGTCCAAGTGCTATCCACGCTTCTTCATCACCGCCGGAGCCGTGAAGCAAATAAAATACAGGGTAAGATTGATTACCGTTTTCGTAGCCCGGCGGAGTGTAAATTGTTATGCGGCGTTCCTCCTTCAATGTTGGACTACTGTACCATCTTCGCGCTACCGTCCCATGAGGAATAGTATTTGTACTATATAAATTGCCTTTTTCACCTTTGATGATGAAATAGTTGGTTATTGAAGCCACATCGCGTTTCATCATGATGTTACTGGGGTCATTCATACGTATGCTGTCAACGATGAAATTATAGCTATAAAGTTCGGAGTTCAGCGGATCGGACGTGGTATATTCCCATATACCCTCGTTATTTTTTTTCAGTTCCGCTACTCCGGGAACATCAAATTTGCCATATGGTGTGTCCTTCTTTTGGGTAGGCAGAAAGTCACCTGTGATTTCCACTTTAGTTGCTTTTGGAGCTCTAATGCGGAAAGTTACGGTGTTGTTCCCATGAATTTCGGGAGATACTACTTGCGGGCCTCCCCACAGAGCCTGCTGTGCGAAAGATGTAATAAATAGTGCAAGCAAGGCGAATAGAATTGATAATCTTTTCATTGTTGTTCTTGTTTGTTGATTAAAAAAATATTAAGTGATATTATTTGCCAAAACAACGTGTTACGAATGGTAAACAGCTGTACAGAGCAGAATGCCAGTATTCGGAAGTGTGGCCACCATCACGGACCCGAAATTCAAACGGGATGTTTGCCCGACGCATAGCTTGTGTGAATTCGATGTTACGGTCGAGCAGGAAGTCATCGTCACCGCAATCGACAAACCATGCAATTTCCCGAAGTTGTTTCTTGTGAAGGTCATCAGCTTTTTCTACATATTTTACGCAACTGTTTTCTATGACCGATTGAGTTAATAGGGCCACCTTGTCATCAGTTTGCTGTGGTGCTACGGCTCCTTGCTCAGGAATAGACACTAAGGCACTCATAGCATATACGGCACAAAACATATCGCTGTGTCTTTGAGCATAGGAAACTGCTCCACCACCGCCCATTGACAATCCGGAAATTGCCCGATGCTGTTTGTCATTTTTTATTCGATAAGTCTGCTCTATATAAGGAAGAAATTCTTTGTAGAAAAAATCTTCATATGCCCATCCGGGCATATTGAAGTATCCGTTCCAGACACCAGCATAGATGTTACCTCCGGCATTGGGTGAAACAATAATCATCTCACAAGCTTCACCTGAGGAGACCAGCTGATCCATTACATCCTTGCAACGCTGGTCTTCGAACCAGCTGGTATTAACTCCCGTCATCCCATGCAACAGGTAAAGGATAGGATATTTCTTTGCTTTATCGACCTCATAACTCTTCGGCAGATAAATCGAATAGGCACGATGGGCTTTCAGTACCCCACTATAGATACTATCCGTTATTACCTTGCTTTGGGGTGGGCGGGAAGATTGTGCATTTGCCGCTAGCAAGGAAAAGACGGCAAATAAAGTAATTAAAAGGTTCTCTATACGCATTTTATTCATGTTTTATTTTCATTAACAATTTACTACTTTGGTTTATCGCTCCGCAAAGCGTGCCTGGTCTTTGGTCTAATGCCTTGTTTCCTATATGTTTACTCGTATAGTCAGAGACATCAAGGCAATTTTTTTCCATCATTGTTGCGTACACATGATCAAGTTACCAGTTGTTGTTTTGTACCATATTCGGGTTCAGTTCAAGTTCCTTGCGTGGTATAGGCAATAATTTATGTTTTGCCCTAAAGCCATAAGTAGTGTTATCAAATTCAAAAGAAACACCCGCCGCTGAGTAGCTTGGTATTTTTTTGCCTTGATTACTCATCGCTGCTTCTGCATCTCCCCAGCGTATCAAATCCTGATAGCGAACACCTTCCAGACAAAGTTCCAAACGCTTTTCTTTTTTCACGTCATCTAAAGTTACTGTAGTCAGATC
The DNA here is from genome assembly GCF_002494055.1 of Sphingobacterium sp. UBA7038. Lineage (NCBI taxonomy): Bacteria > Pseudomonadati > Bacteroidota > Sphingobacteriia > Sphingobacteriales > Sphingobacteriaceae > Sphingobacterium > Sphingobacterium sp. UBA7038. The sequence continues at coordinate 48,611 of NZ_DLAV01000009.1, read as the reverse complement.
TTTCAGTTGAGCACGGGAACGTATCCGGTTGATATAGTCTAAGGCCTTACTGCTATTACCATTTTTTACGTGTGCTTCAGCTGCCATTAACAGAACTTCGGCATAGCGCATTACACGCAGGTTAATGTATTGCAATGCTTGGAAATAGGACGCATCATATACACAATCTTCTTTCAGGGCACGATTTTTCCACATAAAATAGCCTTCGTGGCCAACCATATTCGCTCCTGGTTGTATATTGATTCCTAACATAGCCATTTGAGATGCAGTACGGATTGTACTGTTCAGGCGATAACCATTTTCACCCTCCATCGCTACAAATGCATCATATAATTCTTTACGGGGATTCATAAACCCATAGGTGCCTGAGGCGATATAGGCGGAAGCTTCGTTACTCATATTTAATTTATCTGAACGCCAGCCCTGCATGATGAAAGTCATTGTCATCTGGTTCCAGGCTTGCTCCGAGTCATTTCGCTTCTGTACTTCCAACATGGATTCACTGGAGCCATTAGCTGCAATATGCAGCAACATATCATAGTTACCTGTGTATAGTGCGTATTTTTTCGATTCAATTACCTTATCCAATATATCCGCGGCGGCGCTGTTTTTGCCCTGAAATAAATAAGTCTTGCCCAGCATCGATTGCGCTACTTCCTTTGTTATACGGATTCCGGTTTCACGGTCGGTCACACTGGTTTTAGATGGTAGAACATTGCTATTGATTGCTTCTGTCAGATCTCTTTCCACAAATGCCCAGATCTCTGCAGCTGTACTATTGCCTTTGCGGTATTCATCAGGAGTCAGTAAGTGGTCTACAATGGGAGCGGTGCCAAATAAAGAAACTAACTCGAAATGAGCCCATGCACGGAAGAACTTTGCTTCGGCAATAGCCCGTTTCTTTGCTTCGGTATCAGGTTCCACAAAATCAATGATCAGGTTTGCTTTATAAATTACCGCATATAGTCCCGAATATAGCGCTTGTATCATTGCATGATCTGTGTCGAACGTATACTCATTTAACTGTTCCATACCGGAATTATCTCCCCGAGAACCACCACCAGTCCAAACATCGTCAGCCAAGAGGTTTTTTGTGAAAAACCAGTTGAAATAGTTGTTCGCCCAACTTGTGTATAAAGAAGCCAATGCCTGTGTTGCATCGTCGTCTGTTTTATAGAAATCTTCCTGGCTTCCCATATTTCCGTGCTTCGCTATATCGAGACGGTCCTCACAACCGGTAGTGATGACCAATAGAGTCAATATTAGTATCATAAAATATTTTGCTTTCATAGCTTGTATCAATTTGAAGTTAATTAAAATTCGATATTAAGACCTAGCACTATTTTTTTGCTGGAAGGGTAAGAGCCCTTATCAACTCCCATACCGGAGGTTGAATTCGCGGCCGCCTCGGGATCAAATCCCGGATACTTCGTTATCGTAAAAAAATCTTCTAAAGAAGTATAAAAACGGAGATTACTGATATAGAGTTTCCTTAACCAATCCTTTGGTAGTGTATACCCCAATTGAATTTGCTTGATTTTAAAAAATGAGCCGTCGTAAACCAAAGCATCAGAGGTTTGATACTTATCCATATTTGTTGCACCGGCGCGAGGCACCGTACCCATCTTATTATCTGCCGTCCAACGGTTGTCGTAGAATACCTCTTTCAGCTTATTTGATGCAGCGTAGTCTGGACGGTTGATACAATTGAAGATTTGGTTTCCATGGGAGCCTGCTCCAAAGACAGTCAGGTCAAGTCCTTTCCATGCTGACGTCAGCGTAACGCCATAAGTAAAGTCCGGGATAGCATCACCTATATAGGTCAAATCCCCGTCATTCAGGTCTCCGCTTTTATCTAGATCATAAAAAGTAGGATTACCGGTTTCGGGGTCAACGCCTTGAAACTGATATCCCCGAAAATAGTAAACTGGATAACCTCTTTCAAAATAAGTGATGGTGCTGGTGTGGAAATTGACTCCTGACAAGCGGGTGATGGAAGGGTCTATATAGGTGACTTTATTCTTTAGGGTCGCCAGGTTGCCAAGGATAGCGTAATTGAAATCACCTACATGATCTTTCCAGCCCAGTTCGAACTCCCAACCCTTGTTGCTAACATTACCGGCATTCATGGGGGAGGTTGTACCACCGATAATTAGCGAGGGAGTAGTACCGGTGACCAACAGGTCTTTTGTCTTTTTGTCAAAGTAATCTGCACTCAAAGTCAGTCGGTCCCGCAAAAAACGAGCGTCTAGACCAATATCTATCTGTTCGGAAGTTTCCCATTTCAACCCGTCATTGCCCATTGTAGAAGGAGCAGCAGACGTAATATATGTATTACCGAGCACAAATGGATAAAAGCCCCCCAATGTCATATCTGTACTATATGCATATCCGCCCAAGGCAGCTAAACTACCATTTTGCCCCCAACTGGCGCGTAGCTTCATGCTATTGATGTTATCTTTTAATGATGCGAAGAAATTTTCTTCTGAAAGAGTCCATCCGGCAGAAACAGCTGGAAAATATCCCCAACGATTACTGGAAGGCAACAAGGACAGGTCGGCTGCGTCGGCCCGCAAAGAAGCTTGTACCATATAGCGGCCCGCATATTCATAACCTACACGACCGAAGTAAGATAATTTTGTCGAAAGTGTGTTTTCGCCGCCTACTCCTTTAGTTGCAGAAGCTGAACCATAATTTAAATAGTAAAATAGTGGATCATTCTTCTTTAAAGCGTCTTCTTCGTTTGGAGAAAGGCTGCCATTGACATAATCATAATTCGATTCCTGAAAAGACATCCCGATCATACCGGTAAGATTATGTCGGCCAAAGGTCTTTGTATAATTGGCAAAGTTCTCCCACTGGTAGTAGATTGAAGTAGAGGAGGTGTTGTCCTGACCTACATAATCGCGACTTTGTGTTGCATTTCCATAGAAAGGCAAAGATGTTGTAGATGTACGGGTGCCCGACAAGCGATAACCAAAACGGGAAGTGAATGTTAAATTGTTGATTGGTCTGAAGTCGGCATAAATAGAACCGTTTACATTGTAACCACTATTCTTCCCAATGTTATTGTCACGCATAATCATGGGGTGATACTGTTCACCTGCAAAATAATTGGAGACAGCGTAGTAATCCCCATACTCGTTTTGCAACAAATGTTTTCCACTCTTCAAGGCACTGAGCATATGCTGTGGCAGGTCATTGTAGGAATACGTGTCTGGTGTAAGTGGGTCAAGCTGCAATATAGCGGTCAATAAGCTGCCATATTCATTGTTGCTGGAAACACTGCGAACGTTATACCTTTCTATCTGATTGGTAGTCCCTACTTTTAACCAGGGTTTTATTTTATATTCCGAATTGATGGTAGCCGTCAGACGTTTGTGAATATCTGCATCTCCTTTTACGATTCCATCATTATCCAGATAGTTTAGTGAGAGATAGTAATTGCTTTCCTGTCCTCCATTTGTGAATGCGATGCTGTGTTTCTTCATTTTGCTATGCTCAAAAGCTACATCAATCCAGTTGGTATTGGTACTGCCATTCCAGTTTTTCAACAGATAATCTCTTGTAAAAGTCTTCGCTTCTGCCATATAATTGATATATTCTTCTGCATTCAGCATTTTTGGGATACGGGCTAATGATTGCGAAGAATTCAGAAAATCATAGGTGATTTTTCCTTGTCCCGCTATTCCCTTTTTCGTGGTAATAAGGACAACACCGTTACCTGCCTCGGCACCATAAATAGCCGCAGACGCAGCGTCCTTCAATACTTCTATAGACGAGATGTCGTTTGGGTCAATACCACTGATGTCTGACAGACGGATGCCGTCAACGACATATAACGGGTTGGAAGATGCATTGGAAGAGTAGCCCCGTACACGTACTGTCGGTGAAGAACCGGGAGCAGCAGAAGTCTGAATAACCTGTACACCGGCGGTCTTTCCTTGTAGAGCGGCGGGAGCATTGCTGATTGTACGGTTTCGGATGTCTTCACTTTTTACCTGGGATATGGCTCCGGTTACGGAGCTTTTCCGTTGTATGCCATATCCCACTACCACTGTTTCATCCAGCACACGGGTTTCTTCAAGCAGGGTTATATTTATTGTTTCATTAATGGCTGGTTTTTCCTGGGGTACATAACCCAGATAAGAATAAACAAGAGTAGAACCTTGTTTTACCGAAAGTGAATACTCTCCGTTGGTGCCGGTTTTGGTTCCATTAACAGTTCCTTTCTCTACGACACTTACTCCAATCAATGCTTCCTTATTCCCTTTGAGAACTTTGCCTGATACTTTAATCTGACTCTGGGCAAGCAGATAAGGTATCCCGATAAGGAAGAGTAGTGCTAGTGCCACCAACCTTTTCATTTCTGTGCGTTTCATACTACTTTTCATTTAATAATTGTTAGTTTGTTTATAATATAATTGGTTAACTAAAATCCAAGAACAGCGAACGACAGCACGATATCAAGCAGCTCTTTGTCGTGATTTGTTGTGCCTTTGTCCGATGGATAAAGCTTCTATTTGCATACGCCGCCGATATCTGGCTTGCTCCTGCAGACGAAATAAATAAGCTGAAAACAATAGTTATAGAAGGTCTATTGTGTTCACATATATTTAGGTTTAAAACAACTCCGATAAATTGATATTGCAATATTATACATAAGGCGTTCAGATGACTTGCTGATGCGTATATAATGTTTATAAGTTTGTTCAAAATTGGTTTTCTGTTTGTTCAAAAGTTTGCTGATTTATTCAAAATCTAGTCTGTGACAGTTTTTTTGAACAACTCTACCTTGAGTAGCGTAGAATTAATGCATATCTTTGATATAAACCAATTAATATTTAATTCCACATCGCTGAATTAACACGTATGAAACATCATACCCGATTTCTCATAATTCTTGTCCTGTTTGGCATTGCTCTTTCATGTAAAAAAACGAAAAAAGAGAGTCCCAAAGTCGATTCTGGTTATGTAATAGCCGGGGACCTTTCTAATCAGCAAATAACCGGATTTATGGAAGACAGTTTTGGTCACATCTGGATTGGAACATTTCGGGGGTTGAACAAATATAATCCACATGAATATCATCAATACTTTAACAGCGGCGATACGTTGAGCATACCCAACAATCAGATACGTTCGTTACTTAGTGACTCAAAAAAACGCTTATGGATCGGTACTGTAAGTGGTATTTGCAGGTATACTGAACAGGATTATTTTGAACGGGTACCCATTGAAGGTAACGGGCAGTATGTACAGCAGATATTGGAAAATCATGATGGTCGTCTTTTATTGAACCTTGGAATAGAGATAGCTGAATATGTACCCGGAGAGAATAAATTTCGTACAGCCATCCCGGACCTTACCGATCGGAATTCTTTTATTGTGAAGTGTTTTATAGATGGCGAAAATAATCTTTGGGTCGTTAATCCATACCTGATACGTTGCTACAATTCTACAACATTGGAATTGAAGGGCAGCTACAGTACACACGGTCAATACATACAATACGCATTTATGCGCGAAAATGGGGAAATATGGCTGACTTCCTCTAATAAGCTTTTTATTTTTGACACACGCTCTGGGAAGATGAAGGAAAAGCCCGAAGCAATACGCCATCATCCAAAATTGGCGGATGCAATAATCGAGTACATTCATCCTTACAGTTCGACAACATTGCTTCTTTATACACAAGATGGTTTCTTTCTATATGATTATGCCGAAGAGAAGGTAGTCTATCAAGATGAGGCCGGCTTTCCCTTTGAACCGCCGAAATTCAAGGTAACTTCCATGTTTACCGATTCGCAAAAAAATCTGTGGATTGGCTCTTTTGATCAGAGCTTTGTTACTTATTATAGTTACAAGGAACGTTTCAACAACAATAACTATTTGCGCACTTTTACCGAGAATCTATCGGTCACTTCCTTGAAAATGGATCATGATAACCAATTGTGGATAAACACTTCTGTTGATGGGTTATTTGTTTATGATATGGACAAAGAAGTTATAAGGTCGGTAGAAACGGAGCATTTCTTCCCGGAGAAGAAATATCTCCCCACCGAAGTGAGGTCTATTTTTGTCGACAATGAAAATAAAATATGGCTCAGTGCAAGTGCTAAAGTAATCCGTTTTCGATATGACAAGAAAAATAATAAACTGATACAGGAAAAAGCTTATTGGCTGCCGAAGGTTAAGTCGGAGTTTACGCAAGACAGCAATGGAACCATTTGGGCTGCATCCCATAGCGATGGCATATATGCATTGCGCCGGGGGGCTGAACAATTTGAGGAATTGAAGCTTTTTTCACCGAGTTTTACATTTACCAATACCCTGACGACACTTTCAACCGGAGAAATATTGGTCGGCTCTTATCCGTATAATCCGCGATTGATAGACCCGCATACATGGGAAATCAAAGAAATTGATATTTACCCGCATCTCACACCCTCAACGATGTTTATTCCGGTATGTTTTTGGGAAGATTCGCATGGAGATATCTGGATTGGCACAATTACCAATGGTATATTGCGATATTCACGTCGAACCGGCAAAATAGAAAAAATTGAAGGTGCTGCCTGCACTGATATTTCGGCGATCACAGAAGATGCGCAGGGAAATATCTGGGCAAGCACATTATATGGACTGAGCAAATATGACCGGACTATCAATAAGTTTACCAACTATTATAAGACCGACGGAATCGGCGGCAATCAGTTTAATGAACGAGCTGTATGCCGTCTTGAGGATGGAACAATTATTTTCGGCGGTACTCATGGCCTCACGTTTTTTAATCCGGTCGATGTAACTTTAAAACGGGATGTTCCGTTGCTGTTCGAGGATTTAAAAATACATAATCAGCTGATCCGTCCATTCCAAAGTGACTGTATTGATAAGAATCTTGTTTACAATCCGTCAATCCGGCTTAAGCACGATCAGAATAGTTTTGTAATTACATTTGCGGCGCTGGATTACTCTGAATACGAAAGGGTGCATTACCATTATTTAATGGAGGGGTTTGACAAACTCTGGATAGATGCTCGAAATAGCAGGGAGGCATATTACTCAAATCTCCCTGCGGGGAAATATACTTTTAAAGTCCGGATAACAAACAATGACAAGTCTATAGTAGAGGCGGAAAATGCCATATCAATTACTGTCAAACCTGCCCCTTGGGCTACGTGGTGGGCGTATATCTTATACGCTCTGGTAGTAGGAATAATTGTGCTGATCATACTTCGTTTATATAATCGTAATCAGTTGAGCAAACTGCGTACCGCACAAACCGAATTGGAGAAGGGGCAAGAGCAACGTCTAAATAAAATGAACATGAGTTTTTTTGCCAATGTTGCACAGAATTTCGTACACCACTTACGATGATTAGCGGCCCGCTAACTCATTTATATCATACGGGGGAAAATAAGCAGTTACTCTCTTTAATTCAGCGAAATGTCAACAGGATGATGAAACTGGTTAATCAACTGATGGACTTCAACAAGCTGGAGAACGATGTATTGAAGTTGAAAGTGAAACGTACTGATATCGTATCGGAACTGAAGCGTCTAGTAGAAGTGTTTGTTGTAAACGCGAATGACAAGGGGATAGTAATTAAGACTTATGGACTGGAAGATATATTTATAATGTGGTTAGATGCTGATAAGATAGAAGGGATGATAAATAACCTGATCAGCAATGCGCTTAAATTTACTCCTAGCGACGGAAGAATTGATATCGCGTTTGATGTAATTTCCCGAAATGAGGCTATGGATTTGTTTTTGTTGAACGGTGATGATATAAGCACGGAGTACGTAAAAGTGAGTGTTTCTGATTCCGGACCGGGAATTCGGGAAGAAGATCAAGAGAAAATATTTGAGCGTTATTATCAGATCGACGAACAATTGCGAGGTACTTATAACTGGGGAACAGGTATCGGACTTTATTATGCACGTCAATTGGCCAGGCTCCATCATGGATATATCAAGGCTGTTAATAAACTGAATGAGAAAGGATCCGTGTTTATTTTTATATTGCCAGTAGATAACACAACCTATCGCGAAGAAGAAAAAGATCATGAACAAATAAATCAGGAACAATCTTTCCCGCTTCAGATTAATGAACATCATCGTTCGGACGGAAAAAGTATTTCTGACCGGAAACGTTTTTCTATATTAGTAGTCGACGATGATATCGAAGTCGTGCATTATCTAAAATTACTCCTGTCACCCTATTATAATCTTATTTGTTGTTTCGATGCCGAAAATGCATATAAGGTTTTAAAGGAAGATGCAGTCGACCTGGTACTAAGTGATATCGTAATGCCCGGAACAAGTGGCTTCGATCTCTGCTATAGGGTAAAGGACGATATTCAGTTATGTCATATTCCTGTAGTATTGATAACTTCAAAAGCTACTGTAGAAGATCAGGTAACAGGTCTCAATATCGGTGCCGATGCGTATGTAACCAAGCCATTTGAACCTAATTATTTGCTGGCACTTATCAAGTCCCAACTATCAAATCGCGAAAAGATAAAGATGTTGTTGGGAAAAGCAACAAAAACGGAGAGAATTGGTGCTAATATTTTATCTCCCCAAGATAATACATTTATGACCGGTTTGTATGAATTGATGGAGAAAGAGTTGTCAAATACTGAATTAAATGTTGCGCGTATGACAGAAGTGTTAAAAATATCACGTACGAAATTTTATTACAAAGTTAAAGGACTCACAGGCGAAAACCCCAGCGTATTCTTCAGAATGTACAAGCTGAACCGTGCCGCAGAGCTACTGTCGGAGGGGAAATTTAATGTATCGGAGATCGCCGACATGACGGGTTTCAGTACGTTGTCGCATTTCTCAACAAGCTTCAAGAAGCAATTTGGTGTTTCACCGAAAGAATATGGTGAGGAATAATAGTATTGGATGTATTGCGATCTTTTATCACCTAATAATCTGAGAAAACAAATATTTCCTCTTTCAATTCGCATTAAATATTTCATCTTTATTTTTCTGTTGACCTATCTAAACTGATTCTAATATATTTGTCAATCACTTCCGTCTATCTCCAGATCATGCTTAAAATTTATCGTCCAAAATCGCTAAAATGTTTTTGCTTTGTTTTATTTTCTCAATATTTATCCTTTTGAATTATTGTCATTGTCCCCGAATCACTTCAGCATTCTGGTTGAACCATTCAGTTGGATAGTTATGGGGAAAATAATCGAAGTACTCCTCAAATCCACTATTATCCAGCATTAATTAGATTCTTAGGTTATTATCCATTCGAGTTAGACTTAACAGCATTCGAGGGCAGAATAAAGGCGTTCATATATATAAATGGTCTAAGCCGGAAGCAATTTGCTACCTTAATGAAAATCAACCCAAGAACTGCACAACAATGGGAAAAGGCGCACGCATATTATTGAAAAATAGTGTAAGTTTTAGATATAAATACATAGGTTTTGCGATTTTCTGTCCGCTAATTTTGGTTAACTAAATAGAAATTATGCAAAAGAAAAAAATTAGTCACCCAGATAGGGATTCAGCTTTTGAAACGGGAGCCTATTCAGATGCTGTTTTTGTAGGTGGGATGCTATTTGTTTCGGGACAGGCTAGTGTTGATTTTAAACAATCCAAATTTATACTGGGATCTATTGAAGAAGAAACAGAGCAGACGTTACAGAATATAAAAGCTATAGTTGAAAACGCGGGTGCTACAATGGATCAAGTTGTTAAATGTACTGTTCACCTGGCTGATATCGCCGATTTTGATCGCTTCAACACAGTATACGGACGTTATTTTACCAACATAAGGCCAGCAAGAACCACAGTTCAGTCTGTCCTTGCTGAGGGAATAAAAGTTGAGATTGATTGCATCGTATACAAGGGCTGATGAAAGAAAAATCGTTTAGGAGCAGCATTGCTGTGGTCGGATTGGGTTTAATGGGCAGCAGTATTATAGTTTCATTTTTAAAGGCCGGTTATAGGGTTGTTGCTTTGACCCCCTTGCCCGAAGAGCTTGAGATTGGTAGTAAACGGATCCAAGAACAGCTTTCTCTCTGCTGGAAGATGGGGCTTTTGCCGGAAGCATTATCCTTCTATGCGTCCCGGTATCAGGTGACAGCTGACTATAGCTTATTAAAAGGTTGTGATTTGGTCATCGAATGTGTGGTTGAAGTTGAGCTGATAAAAAAGCAGGTGTATCAGCACATCGAACGGCAAGTGAGTGTAGATACTATTATAGCAACCAACACTTCTGCGATTCCAATTAGCCACCTGCAGCAATATTTGAAATTGCCTACACGTTTTATGGGGATTCATTGGGCAGAACCAGCTTATGCCACCCGCTTTCTAGAAATTACCTGTGGCAGGGAAACCAAGGTTGAGCTCGCTGAGAGGATTAGGGATGAGGCAGAAAATTGGGAGAAAGAGCCGACGCTGTTGTACAAAGATATTCGTGGATTTATCACCAACAGATTAATGTATGCAGTCTACAGAGAAGGTTTTTCCTTAATAAATAAGGGACATATTTCCATGTCAGGTCTAGATAAGTGTTTTCAGCACGATATGGGGGCTTGGATCACAATAATGGGAATTTTTAGGCGGATGGATTTTATCGGTTTGTCAGATTATTTGAATATCTATAAACATCTGTTTCCAAAACTGGGGAATCTGCAGGGGGTACCGATGCAGATGGAGAAAATTTTGGAAAAAGGCGGGCGGGGTATTCATAATTTAACCGGGCTATACCCTCATACGGAGGCTTCAGCAAAGAAGCTGGAACAGGATTTTTCCAATTTCAATGAAGAAATATACCGATTGTCCGATAAGTATAGAAAAAAAATAAACGATCTTAATCTATAAACGGATGCATAATTATTCGTATTTAAAATCAAAGGAATTGTTAGAAAGAGCAAGCAAGGTACTTGCATCAGGCGTATCTTCCGAATTTAGAAAATATAATCATCCACATGCCTTATTTTATACCCACGGCAAAGGGTCAAAAATATACGATGTTGATGGCAATAAATATATTGATTTTACACTAAGCCAAGGGCCATTGATTCTTGGTCATTCCCATCCCGAATTACTGCGTGATATCGCCAACTACAGCGAGGTCGGGCAGTTGTTTGCCGGGCAGCATTTGCAGGAAATTGAACTGGCGGAAACGTTGAACCGCTTGATTCCCTCAGCGGAACTGATGCGGTTTTGTTTAGACGGTTCAGAAGCGGTACAGACAGCGATAAGAGTTGCACGGTCCAAGACGCAAAGGCAGCTTTTCTTGAGGTTTGAAGGTCATTACCACGGCTGGCTTGATAATGTTGCCTATGGTTTAAGCTATCCTGCAGGAGCAAATCCGGGTGCACGAGATCAACCCAATGTATTTCCCTGGAGCGCTGGTTTGGCCGAAAACAGCCGGACAGAATTTATTGTGATTCCGTGGAATGACGAGCAGATTCTTGAGGAAACGATCTTTAAATATAAGGATCAGTTAGCAGCAGTGATCTCAGAGCCTATCATGTGCAATAATGGCTGTATAATGCCTAAGAACGGCTATCTCCATAAAATGAGAGAATTGACCCAACGGTTTGGCATTGCTTTTATCATGGATGAGGTAATTACAGGTTTTCGGATGGGATTGTCCGGTGCTCAGGGCTATTTTGGTGTAGTTCCTGATATGGCAATCTTTGCTAAAGCCATGGGGTCGGGATACCCGATTTCGGCAATTGTAGGGAAAAAGGAATGGATGAATGAAATTTCTTCTGGACGAGTAATTCATGCGGGTACTATGAATGCATCAAACCCCACTGTTGCCGCCGCGCTTTCGACTATCCGTATACTGGAGAGAGATACAGCAGTTTATGTCCGCATTTTTGAATTGGGCCTAAAGCTTAAGTTAGGCCTGATCGCATTAAATAATGCCTATCAGCAAAATATGCTCGTGCAAGGACCCGGTCCCATGCTGAATACCTCATTTACAGACTTAAAAGAGGTGCATGAGTTTAGGGACGTATTACAGTCGGATAAAGCAAAACTTGGAACCTTTATCGCAAAACTTCATGACCGGGGAATACGTGTGATCGGAAGAGGATTATGGTATATTTCTGCGGCAACCTCTGAACAGGATGTAGATGCTGCACTCACCGCGGTTGAGGATGTATTTAAAGAAATGTCAATTAGCTAAAAGGATGGTGTATGTACAATGTTGAAAATCCCCGTCTTCTGGTTGCCGGATCATCTGTTATTGCCCGGGACTTTTATGACGAGCTTCGTCAGGATCAGTTGGATGTTGAATTTGTCGACGCACCTTTGCCCCTGGACTCAGCATATGATTTAATATTTGTCTTTACAGAAGATGAATTAATGGAAAAGTGTCTTTGGGTTAACAAGCTGGAAGATGCCGTTTCAGCCAAAGGTTTTATATGCGTAAATGTGGACGGGGTTGAACTCAGTGAAATTCAGGAAAAGGTGAATGCGGAGGTCGTAGGTGTCAACTTCTGTTATCCCGTCACAGCTTCACCGTTTATGGAAATTATTGAAACCAAACATAATCAGGCCGGGTACGTTGAAGGACTCTTTAACTGGGCAAAGCAACGGTTGAAGAAGGATCCCTATATCGTTAAGGGTGGCATCAGTGTCAGGGCGTATATGCTGGCGGCAATGGCGCGGGAAGCATTCTATTTGGTTGATAAAGGTTATGCGAGTGTAGAGAGTATAGACCGGGCTTGCCGAAACGATGCGGGCTACTATCTCCCTTTTACGGGCAACTACCTGTATATGGACCTGATGGGAACGGTTGCCTATGCTATGGTCATGAAGGATCTCAATCCCGAGTTATCCAATAGTCAGGATGTACCTGATTGGTTCGAGCGTATGGTCCAAAATGGCGAGACTGGTATGAAAAGTCTTTCCGGCCTGTATAAATATAAGGAGGGGGATCTGGAGAAATGGGAATTTATTGTCAGGGGTTTTTCTAAAGAGATAAATACGCTAATAACCAAATATAAAAAGGAATATGCAGAGGGATAATCACAATCAGCGATTCTTGGTGGATGCGCACCTAGATCTGGCTATGAACGCTATGGAATGGAATAGAGACCTTACGCAACCCTTGGACGCAATTCGGAAGCGTGAATTATTTAAACCAGATAAAGCGGATCGTGGGAATGGTACGGTATGCTTTCCGGAGTTGCGAAAAGGAAATATAGGTCTGGTGGTCGCTACCCAGTTGTCCAGAGTATCCCCTGTGGGATCGAAATTGCCGGGATGGCATTCTCCACAACAAGCGTGGGCAATGACTCAGGCGCAATTGCTTTGGTACAAAGAGATGGAGAAGCTTGGAGAAATGAAAATGATCCAGGATAAATCCGAACTTGAAGAGCATTTGAACTACTGGAATGATGGGAGCCCGAATACGGACAAGGCGATAGGCTATATCTTAAGTTTGGAAGGGGCAGATTCTTTGGTGAATGTTGACTATCTGCATGAGGCCCATGCCTATGGTTTACGTGCTGTGGGGCTGTCTCATTTCGGTCCGGGCCGTTATGCGCCGGGCACAAAGATGACAGGGCGTCTGGAACCGGCAGCTCATGAGCTTTTAAAGGAGATGGGACGGCTTAATATGATATTGGATGTGACACACCTGACAGATGAAGGGTTTGAAGAGGTGATGGACATATATGAAGGACCTCTTTGGGCTTCACATCATAATGTCAGGAAGATCGTGCCGAATCAAAGGCAGCTATCCGATGAACAGATAAAAAAATTGGTGGCCCGTGGAGCCGTTATCGGCGGGATGCTGGACTGCTGGGCAATGGATATCCGATTCATTGATGCGGTTTCTGATCCTTGGCAACTGGATATTAAAATGCAGCAACTGGTAGATCATTGGGATCATATTTGTCAGATAGCGGGAAATGCGCAAAACATTGGTATAGGATCTGATTTGGATGGTATATTTGGGACGGAGCAGTGTCCATGGGACTTAAACAGTATTGCAGATCTACAAAGATTAGACGATATTTTATCTGGAAAAGGATATTCCGATGCGGATATAGACCGTATTTTTCATGGCAATTGGTTATCTTTTCTAAGAAATAACTTAAGTTAACACCGAAGATTATGTTATATGCGAATGCAGATCAAATAGACATCACACCTTCATTGGGAACGGTGATTAATGGAGAGTTTACCTGTCGATACGCGAGTAAAATAGCAGACCCATTATATGCTAAAGCTATTTATCTCCGATACGAAAATGTGAGAATACTATTGATTGTCGTTGATATCTGTGTCATGAAACGTGAATTTCTTGACCCGATTAAAGCAGAAATTGAGCAGAGGATCGGTATTCCTGTCTCAAATCAGCTGATTTCGAGCACACATTCACATTCCACGGGAGCAGTCGCCGATCTTTTATTGGCACATGCTGACCTTGCATACCGGCAGCAGCTAGCAAAAAAGCTGGTCGAGCTGGCCGAAATGGTAAGTGAAGGTCCAAAAGCGGCTAAAGTTGCATTTGGTCGGGTCCAAAAGCCCGAACACGTCACCTGTAGGCGCTATAAGATGGACAGCTCCTATCGGGCAGTAAACCCAGTGTCCGGCACCTTGGATCAGGTGAAAACAAATCCTTTCGGTGCAGAACAAAATATTATCGGAAGGAATTCGGTTCCCGATGGTGAACTCAGTTTTATCGCTATACAGACCTTATCGGGGGAATGGCTTGCCATATTGGCAAATTATGGCCTTCACTATGTGGGAGACTGTCCCCGCAATGTGATTTCTGCGGATTACTTCGGATACTTCGCTACCGCCGTTCAACAGCAGTTAGACGCTAAAGACTTGGTGGTTCTTATGAGCAATGGAACCAGTGGTGAGGTAAATATCTGGGATTTTATAGATGAAGACCGATATCCCAAAAAAGACCATGCCAAAAGCAAATTTATAGCCGATGATCTTGCTGCGGCGCTAAAGGGGCAGCTAAAGCATTTGGTGTGGGATGAAGACCCCGATCTTCGATGCAGCGCTACCGATATTGAGCTCCGTAAGCGGCCCATTCCGGGATTATTGCTTGAAAAAGCAAAATCGGTGGTAGAGCGTACCGATTATGAGGAGTTGACTTACCTGGATGAAGATCTTTATGAAAAGGTATATGCCCGTGAACAGGTGCTTTTGGAAGCGTATCCGGATTCGGTTCTGTTTCCGATCCAAACTTTCAAAATAGGAGGTACGCTGATCGGAGCACTCGGCGGAGAGTTTTTCGCGGCTACAGGCCTGGATTTAAAATCATTATTCCCCCAGTATTTTACCATATCGATGGCGAATGATTATGTAGGATATGTCCCGCCATCCCATGAATTTGATTTTGGGGGTTATGAAACCTGGCGGGCAAGATCTTCATTCTTAGAGGAACAGGCAGAGGACCGCATTAAAAATAGTCTGGTCCAACTTTTGGAAACCCATCATAGAAGTTAAGCTGAAGATGGAAACTTATAAGCTGCTAGACGAAGCTTCTATGCTGACACCTAATATTTTGCTTTACCCAAAGCTGGTTGAAGCAAATATAGCGATGGCTCTGAAAAATTGTAGGGCTGAAAATCTAAGACCACATATCAAGACGATCAAATGCAGGGAACTTGTCGGACTCCTATTGAAAGCAGGAATTACCAAGTTTAAATGTGCAACGATTAAAGAAGCTGAGCTGCTTGCTGAAATATCGGCGGGTGAAGTACTACTTGCCTATCCACTTGTGGGGGCTAACGTTTCGGCGTTCTTGGATCTTGTCGTTTTGTTTCCCCGAACAAAATTTCAAGTATTGGTAGATTCCGTTTACTGTGTACAAGTTCTTAATGAACAAGCTGCTGTTAGAGGAGTTTATATCGATGTGTTTATTGATCTTAATTTGGGGATGAACAGAACGGGGGTTGTTGTGGATGAAGGGTTTGACTTCGGTTTACAAGTTTCGAAATTTTCGAATTTGAATGTTGTCGGGCTGCACGGCTATGACGGCCATATTCAAGACTACGGTCTTAATGAGAGATTTAGAAAAGTGAAACCGCTACTTGAACAGGTACTCCAATTGTATAAACAGTTACAGGAGGCACTGTACCGCAAGCTAAAACTTGTGCTGGGCGGTGCCAATACATTTCCTATATATAGAGCATTGTCGTTCGTGGAATGTAGTCCCGGTACCTTTATGTTGTGGGATTGGGGGTATGCTTCTATCCTAAAAGAACAGCCCTTCCACTTTGGCGCAGTGCTGGTATCAAGGGTGATTTCCAAACCAGCTCACGCATTACTATGCCTCGATCTGGGGCATAAAGCCATAGCCGCTGAGAACGCCATAGAAAGAAGGATGCATTTCCTTGGACATGAGGATTGGAAAGCCGTTTCCCAATCGGAAGAACACCTCATTGTTGAAGTTCCAGAACCTGAATGGGACAACGTTAATGTTGGTGAGATGCAGTATATTATTCCATATCATATCTGTCCCACAGTAGCTAAATACCCAAGATTCCAAGTAATAAAAGCGGGGAAATTTGCTGGGGAATGGGTGATAGCACAGCGATATTGAATAAGTAAATCATCGTGAAATATTGTATAGCTATTGTACATGAAAGTAGTAGTGACAGAAGAAATCATAAGCTACCTTTGAACCAAGATAAGGTGTCTTTTTGTCCTTTTATAACCGACTAATATGATGATAAAATTTTCAGTGAAAGCAACCGAGTTCTCGTTTCAATGTTGCAAAATGCTAAAGAAACACAACAGTTTGTTTCGAATTATGATGTTAATGGTGTTTTTGTGTATGTGTAGTCCATTGTCTGCCCAACAGAAGGTAAATGGCTATGTAAGGGATTCAAAAAATAATCCTTTAATTGGAGTAACGGTATCGTTAAAAAATACATCCATTTCTGAAAAAACGGATAATATGGGCTTCTTTGGAATTACGGTTGGGGATCTAAACAGAGATACGTTAATTTTTAACAGTATTGGTTTAGAAACGCTAATAGTGGGGATAAATGGGCGGTCTATGTTGCAAGTCGTAATGAAGGAGTCGAAGCAGAAGCTAGAGGAGGTACTGGTCATTGGATATGGATCCCAGTCGCGGGAATCACTGACGACCGCTATCTCTAAATTGGATGATAAAGTGTTGGAAAATGTATCTTATGCAAACCCAGCTTCGGCCTTACAAGGGACAGTATCTGGTGTTCGGGTGCAGAGTACTTCTGGGCAACCCGGAGCAGCACCCCGGGTAATCGTACGTGGTGGAACTTCCATCAATAATCCAAATGGCGCTGCTCCGCTTTATATCATTGATGGTGTTATCCGTTCTAATATGAATGATATTAATGCGGATGATATCGCTTCGATGCAAGTTTTGAAAGATGCGGCATCTACCGCTATTTATGGTGCTCGCGGTTCAAACGGGGTTGTTATTATTACGACAAAATCAGGTACGGCAAACCGTACAAGTATTGACTACTCTTATAATCTTTCTTTGGCTACAGTAGGGAAAACCTATGATATGGCTTCGGCACATGACTATATTTATTATGGAAGACTCGGTGCATTGGTTGCCGAAAGAAAGGTGCCCGGATCTATTCGTATCCTCACGGAACCCGGTGGTTTTGGTATAGGCAATGACTTAACGAAAAACACTGGCTTCACGACACAATATCTGAATGATGCGAACCGACATAAGCTGAATGAAGGCTGGCAATCCATGCCGGATCCTATCGATCCCAGCAAAACAATCATCTATCAGGAGACAGATTGGCAGGATGTGTTGTTCCAGCGAAGCATTTCCCATGATCATCATCTTGCTGTATCGGGCGGAGGTGATAAAGCCACATTTAATGGTAGTATAGGCTATATGAAAAACAATGGTATCGCCATAACGACATTCTATGACCGCTTATCAGCCAATTTGAGCTCGGATTTGAAAGTTAATGACAAGTTGGATGTGAACGGTAAAATGCTGTATACTTATTCAACCAATAACAGTGTCTACAGTGATACGGAGTTGTTTTTTCGGGCGGCTGGATTAGCCCCAACGGCAAAATATGTTTTTGAGGATGGAACCTTGGCGCCTGGTGCTGGGCGAAACACGGGGAATCCTATCTATTATCTTAATAAACGGGATAATAAAAATACAAGCGAGAACTTGAGCCTATCGCTTGCTGCAGATTGGCGTCCACTAAATGGTTTGACTATTTCACCGCAAGCTTCATTGTACAAAATAGCTGGCGATAACTATGCGTTTATTCATTCTTATACCAACGGTGTGAACAACGTTAATACAACAAGACCCGCATCCTCGGCTTACAATAAGACTATACAGACGCAGGCAGACTTGGCGGCCAACTATACCAAGAGTTGGGACGGACATAGCGTAGACCTAATGGGAGGATTCTCTTATTTTAAACGCTACATATTTGGATTAAGTGCGTCAGGACAAGGGGCCGCGACAGATTTGATCCCTACGCTGAATGCTTCTTCTATGCCTGTAAGCGTGGGCGGAAACGAAAGTGTATTTGCTATGGTAGGATACTTCGCAAGAGCAAACTACAACTATCAGCAGAAGTATTTACTTTCGCTAACCGCCCGTTATGACGGGGCATCTAACTTGGGGCAGAATCATAAATGGGGTTTTTTCCCAGGTGTATCTGCTGGATGGAATATGCATAAGGAACCGTTTTTCTCCTCTATTAGACCAGTCGTATCCCAGTTGAAATTGCGGATGAGCTATGGCGTGAATGGAAATATTTCGGGACTGTCTGATTTCCACGCACAGGGAGCCTATGTTGTCGGGAGCCGATATCAAGGGGAGTCGGCCGTTGAAAACTCGGTCTTGGCCAATCCTAACTTGAAATGGGAACAGTCCAATACCTTTGACCTGGGGCTCGATTTAGGCTTAGTCGACAACCGCTTTACATTCTTGTTTGATTATTATAATCGCAAGACCAATGATCTGATAACGAATCTGACCTTGCCGCCATCTACTGGATTTTCTAGTATATCGACCAATCTGGGAAGCTTGCAGAATAAAGGGGTCGAATTAGAGTTTAATGCTGGACTAACACCGCGTAATGCCGCAGTGAGATGGGATCTTGGGTTTAATGTTTCGACTACCAAAACCAAAATTTTAAAATTGCCTGAAAATGGTGCTAAAAATAATCGGGTAGGAGGTATCTACGCATGGGATGCCAGCATAGGTGCTTATAACTGGCTAGGTGGCCTTCAGGAAGGGGGGCGTATCGGCGATTTTTATGCATGGCAACAGGCTGGTATCTACTCAACCGATGAAGAAGCAAAAAATGCACCGGTGGATCTAACGATGCCATTTGCCGATAAAACGAAATACGGGGGTGACGTCAATTACTTGGATTTAGACGGTAACGATACCTTGGATACTCGGGATTTAGCTTATCAAGGCAATCCTTATCCTACACTTACGGGCGGTTTCTCGACATCAGTATCGTACAAGGGTATTTCGCTATATGTGCGCATGGATTACACCAAAGGGCATACGATTTACAATTATGCGAAGATATTTTTGAGCGGTATGTGGGCTCCGCATCTAAATATCCCACAAGAGATGATAGAGCGCGGCTGGAAGGAACCTGGAGATCGGGCAGATAGACCGCAATATGTACCTGGTACCGCAAACTATAGCTATTGGCGAGGAAGTGCCTATCATTTGACGTCGACAAACTCTGAGTTTTATGAGCGAGCAGATTACCTATCACTCCGTGAGGTGACATTGAGCTATAAGTTCCCATCGTCATGGGCAAATAAAATCAAAATGAAGAACCTGAGAATGAATATTACAGGTAGCAACTTGTATTACTTTACCAAATACACCGGTATGAATCCAGAAGACGGTGGTACTGACCAGGGAAGATACCCAATACCACGTAATATTTCATTTGGTCTAAAAGCATCCTTTTAATAAACACAAAATCGCACGTTATGGAAACGAAACATATAATAACATTTTCCTTATTGGCCATTACACTTTCCTTCTCCTCCTGTAACAGCGCTTTGGATCTGGATCCGACAAGTGTGATTACAAATGCGTCTTTCTGGAAAAGTGAGGACGATGCAAAAGGAGGACTTACAGCACTGTATGTAAAACAAAGGGCCTTAGCAAATTTTAATTTGTTTGTTTGGGGAGAGGCGCGCAGCGAAGTGATGGAATGGAGTAAGATAAGTGGTACACTAGACTACGACCGATATTACCTGAATACGTTGAACCGTACGTCTGCGGGGCCAAGCTGGCAGTCGGTGTACTCTGCTATCAATGATGCCAATTTGATTCTAAAGTATGTACCCGGCATTAGCTTTAGTAGCGAGCAAGATAAAAAAAATATTCTTGCGCAAGCATTTGCTTCACGGGCTTTCCTGTACTTTGTTTTGGCACGAACGTGGGGAGAGGTACCTATACGTACCGAGCCCGTGGAGGGCGCGTCACCAGATGTTATCCACAAACCCAGAGCAGCGCAGTCTGACGTGTTTTCGCTAATAAAAAATGATATTAACGAGGCCGATAAACTATTTGCGAATTACTCATTTATTAGGAATCGAAATTACTGGTCTAAAGCCGCTGTGCAGGCCCTAAAAGCTGACGTGTATTTATGGACCGCGAAAAAATTGGACGGTGGTGCTACAGACTACCAGGAAGTAATAAAGGCATGTGAGGAAGTGGAAAAAGCTGATGTCAGTCTACTCGCTAACTTCGCAGATCTATTTAAATATGCTAACAAGAATAATAAGGAGGTAATTTTTGCGATTGGCAATAAGGAACTGGAAGTAGGTGGAAATTATTTTTCTAATATGTACTCTGCACGCTTAGCGTCAGATGTAGATCCTCAGACGGGCGAAGTAATTGGCCAAGTGGCTGGAGGAATCGTGTGGACGGTTACTGAATTGGTAAAAAATCAGTTTAATCCAGCAGATAAAAGGCGTAATGCCTCCTTTATGGAATGGCCGTCGACTCCTGCATACCCTACTATGATTATTAAAGGCAGGGGTACGCTTGTGTCAGGTCTACGGCATTTTACAAGCGATTTTGTCATTTATCGACTGGCAGATGTTATACTGATGAAGGCAGAGGCAAAGAATGCCTTGGATCTTGATCCATCGGAAGAGATGAACCGAATCCGGAAAAGGGCCTTTGATATGCGTTTCGACGAGTTTAGGTTTGTGCATACAGATAAGATAAAGAATGATGAGTTGATTCTCAAGGAAAGACTGCTAGAACTTGTATTCGAAGGTAAGCGTTGGTGGGATTTGGTACGTTTTGGAAAAACGTTTGAACTGGTGCCTACTTTGTCTGGTCGGGCTTCGGAGAAGCACCTAGAATATTTCCCAATCTCCGAGCAGGTGCTGAGTTTGGAACCGCAAGTGATACAAACACCGGGATATTAATTTAAAAATGATTGTAAAAATGAAAAAAATATTTCATTCGCTACTGACCATTGCTATACTCTCTATCGGGTCAGGATATGCCCAGCAAGCAAGGAAAGGGGCTACGAAGATCAAGGATATCGTTATTTATGAAGATAGCTTATTTTACGCGGCTTTTCCTTCGATTGTTAAAACAAAGGATAATTCTTTTCTACTGGCGTTCAGAAGGGCTCCCGAACGTCGGGTTTTTGGAGAAAGTCATACCATGCATGTCGATCCCAATAGCTATCTAGTACAGCTTTCGTCCAAAGATGGTGAAGAATGGCCGACAGATCCGAAGTTATTATATGCACACGCATTTGGTGGATCGCAGGATCCTTGTTTACTGCGACTACGGGATGGCACGCTCTTGTGCGCGAGCTATGGATGGTCTTTTTTGAGAGACGATGGTCTAAAGAAATTAAAAGGAATCCATTTTCAGTCGAGTGACGGGACTTTTTTAGGGGGTTATCTACTTTCATCCAATGATAATGGAAAGACTTGGCAAGGACCTATATATCCACCTGCCATCTCGCAGGAGGTTCATCATGACATGTACGGCAAAAAAGTACCTGTGTATAACAGAGGAGCAATGGTTGAAGGTAAGAGCGGTCGTCTATATTGGGTAGTTGCCGCTACAGACAATGCGCAGTCCAAAAAGACATCTAACTACCTGATGGTATCGGATGATAAGGGGAGAAGTTGGAATTATCTTTCCGTGGTAGCAGAAGACCCTAAAATATCATTTAATGAGACTTCTATTTATGAAACACCAAAGGGGGCTCTGGTTGCTTTTCTTCGTACAGCAGATTACAATGATCATGCTTGTATCGCGAGGTCTACAGATGGCGGAAAGACATTCAAATGGAAAAGTATGGGGTTTAAAGGACACCCGTTACAGGCACTTCGGTTACCTGACGATAGGGTCATGATTGTGTATGGATACCGACACAAGCCATACGGTATACGTGCTCGGATTCTGAATGCCGAATGTACAGATTTTGAAAGTTCGGGAGAGATCGTGATCCGCGAAGATGGCGGTTCTGGTGATATCGGTTACCCGTGGGCTGTTATGCTGGATAGTAATAGGGTTTTGGTAACTTATTACTTTAATAAAAACAACGGCACGCGATATATTGCAGGAACCATATTACAATTGCAAAAATAGAGTATCCATGTTATGAACATATGAATTAGGAAGCTGCATCGGATGAATAATCCTGCAGCTTTTTGTTTATTCATTTAAAAAAAACATCGAACATGTGTAGAGTATATAACGTTTTAAAGGCCCTTTTATTGGTGGTAAAGATTATTCCTATTGTGGGCTTTTCACAACAGGTGGACAGTCTGCGAACACCAGAAATATTTTCTAGTCAGATAGCCATGTTTAATGGCATGCCAATGGATACGGAAAGTGTCGTTTTTTTGGGAAATAGTATTACGTTTTGGGGCAACTGGACCGAACGTTTGCAAAATATGACGGTTAAAAATAGGGGAATAGCGGGGGATAATACCTATGGGGTATTGGAACGACTGGATGGTATTTTGGTGCATAAACCCAAGCTTATCTTTTTAATGATCGGTGTTAATGATCTTGCACAGGGATTTCCGGATGAGCTTATTGTTCACAATATTAATAAAATAGTTGACCGTATACAGCAGCAAAGTCCTACAACTGAACTGGTCCTACAAAGTCTTCTACCTGTAAATCCAACAATGGGTAAGCTGAGTAGCCACACGCAACATGCGGGACGTATACCTGGTTTGAATTGCATGTTGAAGGGAATAGCAAAAACGAAAGGCGCTCATTATTTGGATCTCTACTCGCAGTTTGTGGATTCGGATGGCTATTTACGTAAGAACCTGACTTGGGATGGTGTGCATCTCACAGAAGAGGGGTATAAAATATGGGTTAAAATGTTGAAGTGTACCTATTTTTTTTAAATATTATTCGGTTTTTTGTTCGATTTAGGTTTAAAACATCTCTGATATAAATAATATTTTCAATTGAAATATTGTATATGTATCCTATATGAAAGTACTAGTGTAAAAGAGGTAAAGCGCTTTATATTTGGGTGTTACGAAATGAATAGTTTAAGCAGTGATGCTAAAATGGAAAAATAACCAAACTTAAATTTATGAGACAATTATCTAAACCTAGTATTTTTTTGACGTTTAGTTTGATGTTTCTTTTTATGCTGTTAGCTCCGATTCTGGGGGCACAGAAGGTCTCATACGCAAGGCTATCAAAGTTAGAAAAGTGACTGTAAAAACTATATATTGATGAAAAAGATAAGATTTAAAAAGGTAGGAGATTCAGCTGTTTTCCTTGGTTTATCTACTTGTATACTATCCGCCTGTATATCTTCTCACCATGCTGTTCAGGTAAATCACAATAACCTAGACAAAACGAAGGGGAAGTTAAAAGAAGGTATCGCGGCATATGGCAAGTCTCAATTTATCTATAGAAAAAATAAGAAGTCCTATTTTAAAGTTGACTTTGGCGAACCGATTGTCGTTGCCTTGGCCGATAGGTCATACGGGTGGGGATTTTTTCAATTTCCATCGTTATACCGAACTGATGGCGGGCAGATCGTAGCACAATGGAATATGGGGGCCGACCATGCTGAAAGCTACGGTAAGGGCGGAGCGGGTTATGCTATTTCAAAAGATAATGGAAGAACTTGGGAAATAGTAGAACGGCCGCCCGTAGGGGGGGGCGTGGCTGTAGGGAATGGCGAATTCATTAGTATACATACTCCGGTAGCGCTACCTCTAAAAGACCTGAATCTTCCTTTGCCGTTGGCTACGGCAAAGGAAGATTATGGGCGAACATTTCGATTTTGGGATATAAAGGACCTACCCAACGAGGTTCAAGGTATTTATATCAACAGAAGGAAGCAAGGTGATGCGAGATGGGCGCTGGAACACAATGCATTAAATGAAAGGAATCTGGTACGTTATTCGGACGATAATCTGCTTCCCTTGGTGTGGTGGGGGGATATGAAAGTGCTAAAAAATGGCATCGTTGTAGCTGGGGTGTATCCCGGATTTACACAGATAGATGGAAAGGTTCCTCCTTCGGATGTGCCTTTTTATAGCTCGTCGGATCGAGGAAGAAGCTGGAACTTTATAGGACGTATACCGTATGCCTATGATGAGGTATTGGATCCAAAAGGTGGAGAGCGAAAAGCCTTGGGCTATACGGAACCCACATTCGAGGTTTTGAAAAACGGAGATTTCGTGGCCGTGATGCGCACAACAGACGGCTTAGGAAATAGCCCCATGTATATCAGTAGATCGACCGATAACGGCCAACATTGGTCAACTCCGGTAGCATTTACAAAAAATGGTGTATTGCCGAAGTTGAGGCAACTCGGAAATGGGGAGCTGGTATTGGCATCAGGAAGACCGGGCCTACAGCTAAGATTTGCGTTGGACAAAAGCGGTAACGACTGGTCTGATCCTTTCGAAATGCTACCTATAGACGCCGGTATTCATGAAAATAAAATTTCCTGTAGTTATCCTGAAATTTTGCGTTTAGACGACCAGTCTTTTTTATTGATTTATAGTGATTTTCTGCACAAAAATGATAATGGAGAGGTTAGAAAGGCGATTAAAGTGCGTAAAATCGTAGTTAAAAGAATATAAATAAATAACCATGTTATGATTGAATTGAAAAGTCTTTTTGTAATTGTAAGCTGTCTTTTGTCAGGTACAATAGCGTTTGCACAATCGAATTTGTCATTAGTGCCTTTTCCAAAGGAAGTGGTTGTTAAGGCAGGAGGTGTAGATATGGCAAAGGGGGTGCATATCGATGTGCCCCAAAGCGTGGAGCAGTTAGTTCAAACGGGCCTAAGGGATAGGTTGGGTTGGAAAATCACCAAAAGCGGAATTCCACTTAAAATGATGTTGGCTGTTGGGGACAGCGATCACCCGGAATCATATAAAATCCGTGTTAATACTTCAGGAATCTATATAGAAGCTCCTCAGGAAGCGGGACTAATATACGGTTTGCAGACCTTACTACAATTGGGGATTCAATATACCGATCGGCTACCAATTCTGGAAATTAAGGACGAGCCTCGTTTTTCCTGGAGAGCATACATGCTGGATGAAGGTCGGTACTTTCAAGGAAAGGAGGCTGTTTTAAAGTTATTAGATGAAATGGCTTTGTTAAAAATGAATGTTTTCCATTGGCATCTCACAGATGACGCAGGGTGGCGTATTGAGATTAAAAAATATCCACTGCTTACAAAGGTCGGCAGCAAACGAGATAGTTCGCAAATCAATGTTAATGGAAAGAAATGGGAAAGTAAGATTTATGATGGACGGGTGCATGCGGGCTATTATACACAAGAGGAGATTAAAGAGATAGTCGCCTATGCTAAAGCTCGCAATATAACTATCGTTCCGGAAATTAATATGCCTGGGCATGCTTCTGCCGCGGTAGCCAGTTACCCATGGTTAGGCACTTCAAAGGAAAAGATTAAGGTACCCACAAAATTTGGTGTCGTAACTACCGTTTTTGATGTTTCTGACCCGAAAGTTATTCAATTTTTGCATGAAGTGCTAGAAGAAGTGGCGGGGCTATTTCCTGGAGAGGTAATCCATATTGGCGGTGATGAGGTAAAATACGATCAATGGAAGGAGTCCGCTTCCATTAATGCATATATGGGAGCGAATAACTTAGCAGATTTCAGTGATTTGCAGGTTTTTTTTACCAATAATATTTCCAACTTTATCGAAAAGAGTCTGAATCGGCGGACGATGGGATGGAACGAAATCATGGGACTAAGGACACATGCCTACCAAAATGCTAAAAATGCAACTACTCAACTTTCGAAAAATGCCATTATTCATTTTTGGAGGGGTACGACAAAAGACTTTGATACAGCATTAGCCCGTGGCTACCAGATTGTAAACTCAAACCATGCAGAAACATATATAGACTATACCTATAAGGAAATCGGTCTGAGTAAGGCCTACCAATTTGATCCAGTTCCAGATGGGCTGGATAGCATAAAACAAAAAAATATCATTGGTCTGGGATGTCAGATGTGGGGAGAATGGACGCCCAGTTTTAATGAGGTAACCTATCAAACTTTTCCGCGTATTGCTGCCTACGCAGAGACCGCATGGTCTCCCCCTCAAACCAAGGACTATAACAGGTTCATAAAGAACCTTCTCCCTTTATTCCAACATTGGAAACAAAAAGGGTATCATATACCGGATAAGAGCGAATGGGGTCTGTGAAGTTCAAATAATTGTTATAACGATGCCTACTTTAAATATAAACACCATGAAAACGATAATAAACTTAAAAGCATTCTTCTCTGTAATTGTTGTTATTACCTTTTTATCTTGTCAGGAAAATCTACTCTCTGTAGGTTCGGAGGTGAAAATGATGGCCGTTTATGATGGACCACCACGGATAAAAACATTTAGTGTACAGACCGTGAATGATTCGACAACAAGGATACGTATTGAGGTCGAGGGTGAAAATCCTGAGTTGGGCTCATTTTATGTGCGTCAAAATCCCCCAGTGACTGGGCCTATGTTGCCAAACTTCTATCTAAATCCTAATGGATACCGTTATTTGTACGGTGAATCATCACCTACTAAGGATTTGAATTTGATCGATAATGGAATAAGGGATGAGGATAGTACCACGAATGTCTTTACTTATACTTTCGATCCGCGTGACTTTATTGATACGGTCTCTTATTATTTTCAGACGGGCTGGCATAATAGACCGCAGACAGGTACATATGTGCATGATTCCAGATTTTTTACCTTGTTGGGGGGGAAAGTGGATACCGTGGTTTCTGAAAATATTGTGAATGCAAACCATCGGGTAGTGTATCAGGTAGACGGTATCTACGCGGCTTTTCCAAGCCTATCCGTTAATAATGACTCTGTACTTTATACATCCTTTTCGACGCGCATAAACCGTAGTCATATTGATCCGGAAGGAGGAAGTAAAAGTCTAGTTTCTTATGATAACGGAATCAGTTGGAGCAACTCCACAAGCGCTGCTTATGATCAGCTATGGCGTACCTCGGGAAGCAATCTAGTAGTGCCAGATGTACAAGGGTGGATATAAGTGTCTGATACATTGCGGGATTCGCTTATTGCGGAGAAACGGATAATTAATGAGGTAAAGCCAGGGTCGATTGCTTATATCGAGGGAACAGTGATCAAACGTTCTGCAAACAATGGCGCAAGTTGGACTACCAGTAGTATAGCGCTTCCTACAGATTGCTCTGGGCTTTATAACCATCATACCAAAGCCAGTTATATTGTTACCTCTTCGGGAACTAGACTTAGAATCGTATATGGTAGAAGAAAGGCGAATTTTAATAATAACCTAAAGGATGAAACTTACCTGATGCGGTCAACCGATAATGGCCTTACTTGGTCAATTTTTCCAATGCTTTCCAGTGGAGTTTCAGGTTTGGAGGTTCAAGGTTTTAACGAATCGTCAATCGTACAGGCCGGCAATGGTAAAATTATTGCTTTGATGCGATCTGTACCGGAGGGGTATTTATGGAAATCGGAATCTTCGGACGATGGGGTGACGTGGTCTACGCCTACAAAAACTACTATGTGGGGCTTTCCACCACATGTTATAAAACTACAGGACGGACGCTTGTTATGTGCATATGGTTATCGAAAAGCCCCTATGGGAATCCGCGCTGCTGTAAGCTCAGATAATGGGACCACATGGAGCACGAGCCAAGAAATGATCATTAGGAATGATGGTTTAGGGAGTGGGGGAGATTTAGGTTACCCTTTAGTTAAGCAACTCTCCGATGGCTCTATCTTTTGTATTTATTATTTAACGACAGATGGAGTGAATACACATATAGCAACAACTCATTTTGACATACCTTAGGTGGATTTTAAGTTGTATGAGAGACTGACGAGAACGCTAAAAAGACCGTACGAAATGAACACCAATCTAAAGCAACTTTTGATAGTAATCTTTGTCCTGTTTCCTGCTTCTATATTAATGGGGCAAAATGGCGATATTATTAATTATAATAACAATAAAGGATTTAAACTTCTCTTTGATTATTATCACCATAATCTGCCGTCCACTAAGGTTGGTAATCACATATTGACTGGAAGCTGGATTGATTCTGACGGAAGATATGGTTGGGATGATTTTGTCCATACCAATACGTTAGATCACGCGTATACTATCTTGTCAAAGGAGTATTCCATTTCGATGAGCCGTGCTGCGTATAGTGATATGCTACTAAAAGGGATTGATGGAGTGGTTATTTTTGCGTTAGATAATCCTTCCCTTATTTCAAATGCAAAAGTTCTGAGCGATAGCGAAATAAAAGTGCTTCAAAAGTATGTCAGAAATGGAGGCAGTCTAATGCTGATGCTGAACGCTGTCGAAAAAAATAGATTCAATGAATCTTTTGAAATGGGACAAACGAAGAAGTTACTTCGTGGCTTTGGTTTGGGGTGGAACAATGATGATACACACTACTCAGATATTTCAATACCTTTGGGACATCCCTATTTTTACGATGTACCTGTATTTCACTATGGCGCTGGATGTACCATTAACATCTTACCCGAAGCGGATACCCCGGAGGTATTGTTGGATGTTTATTCAGATAGTACTTATACTGATAGAAACGTGTCAGGTCCTGGTATAGTCCGAGTTAAGTTTGGTAAAGGGCGAGTGATTTTAGTGGGGGATGCAGATTCTTGGACAGGTAATATATCAAGACCCTGGGCAGACAACGCAAAAATTTTGACTCAATTATTTCGCTTTATGAAGCCCGATAATGAGGAGCTTACGGCTGATTTGTCAACGTTTAATAATCTAGAGTATGAAATGCAGGTTGCAGGATTGCAAGCTGTACCTAGATCAAATACACTTTCAAAAATACCCTTGCCCGAGTATGAGGTATTCAACCCTAGACCGACTACACAGATGCCTTTTTTTGAGGCTTCAGCTAGATTGGTGCTAAATGCTGTTAGAGATACGATGTTAGGAGCTGTAAGGGCAGATGTTAAAGTTGTTGATTTTAAATGGTTTGATCGGTCCGATGAAGATCATGAACAGAATGTTATTTCTTTATTGATCGGCAAGCAAGGAAAGGTCGCTCAGATCGAACCAAAAGGGAAGCATGCGACGTGGATCGCTCCCGATATTTCTATGATTTCTGCTATTTTACCCACAACAGGTGTCAAGCCTGGAGATTCTTGGCAATCGATGGAAAGTATTAGAATACCTGCTATACGGGCAACAGATCTTCCTTTTGTAAAAATGCAAAATCTCGAAATTTTATACATGGATGATCAGGAGCGTAATGATAAGCCATGTCGCTTACTGGTTTCTACAGGAGAGGCCTGGCTGTCCGACTGGGGTATAACGGTAAATGATATTCTAACGGAGGAAGAGGTGAAAAAGGTAGGAGGCACGCATTATAACTTCTTGCATAACAGGGGGGGCAAAATTTTGTTCAAGCGGGAACAATGGGTGGATCGGAAAACAGGAATCGTTTTGGAAGCCAGACTTCAGACCCGTATAATAACCTGGATAAAAGATGATAGAAGACCTATTGGGAAGAGTAACCTCGCTAAAGACAGTGAAACAATTGTGTCATTGGCTAATATTACGACATTGAAGTTGAAAAATTAATAGATTTGATGGAGCATCTGTCGAGAAGGGACTAAATTAGAAAATAAGTAAGAATAATATGCTGAAGTTAATACATGTAAAGCTTATATTGGTTCTATCTATTGCAATGATAGTAGCGGTGTTACCTGCTAAGGGACAAACACCACCAAAATTAAGGGTCATAGATATCAAAGACCTTTATATACGTGACCCGTTTATTGTTGCAGATTTTGAAGCGAAAACTTATTTCTTGTATAAAGCGGGAAAGGTCGAAGGAAGTGATGGTTCAGAGGTGAATGGTGTGGAGGCATACAAAAGTGAAGATTTGAAAAAATGGGAGGGACCTTATGACGTATTTGCCATTCCCCCTGATAATTGGATAGATGGGGTAGTATGGGCTCCGGAAGTTCACCATTATCGTGGAAAGTATTATTTATTCGCCACATTAAATTCGGAAATAGAGTGGAAGAAGCGACGGGAGAACTGGCCTGCCTATACGTTCAGGGGGACGCAGATTTTTTATGCAGACAGTCCTTTGGGGCCATTTTTGCCATTTGATGATAAAATGCCACATACACCTATGGATAAAATGGCATTGGACGGAACATTGTGGGAGGAAAATAGTCTAACTTATATGATATATTGTCATGAATGGGTCCAAATCGAAGATGGTGCTATGGAACTGATTCAGTTGGCTCCGGATCTATCGAAAGTGATCGGAGTATCACAAAAATTGTTTAATGCATCCGTTGCGCCTTGGTCTACGGGTACCCATAGAGAAATGGGACCAAGCTCGTATGTGACGGACGGTTGCTTCTTGTATAGAACAAAAACGGACAAGTTGTTAATGATCTGGTCAAGTTTTAAAGAGAATAGTTATGCTATAGGAATAGCAGAGTCTGTCACGGGCAAAGTTTCCGGGCCATGGATTCAACAAAAAGAGCTGTTATTTTCCCAAAATGGGGGACATGGTATGTTATTTAAAACCTTTGAGGGGCAACTGATGCTTACTTTCCATGGCCCTAATAGTCCAGCCGGTAGTGAGCGCATGTTGATATTTGAAATAGAAGATCTTGGATCAACTTTAAAGTTGAAAAAACAACTCTTTAAATAAATCTTATTTTTTGCCATGTCGAAAATCGGACTTCCTTTTTTTTTGTTTATATTTTTGCCTTTTGTTACGATGAGTCAAAATAAAGCACAAGCATTATCGGACCTGAAAAAACTACTATTTTCTGAGAAAGAATGGGTAAAAATACACGTTGCGGAGTTTTTGATATGGGAGGGACATCAGATAGATGTGGTGAAAAATGAGTTCTTAAAAGAGGAGCTGCTTTATTCCAATACGCCCAAATATCGGATAGGAATCTGGAGGGTGCTCGCACAATGTGAATCTGATCCAGAAAATAAATCTAATTGGGTGCAGAAAATAATATCTGCTTATCAGAATAGGAATGGCGAAGATAGACTTCATGCAATAGAAACATTGGCTAAATTGAAAGTGCCAGTTGTAAAAGAGATGGACATAAGCCTAAAGGGATCGATGCGATTATATTCGCTTTGGAATTATGCTTTCGGTGCGGAAGAAAAACGAAAAGCAGTGAAATCACGCATTATCGCTGATCTATTGCACAAAAATTTGACTGAATTGGAAATATTGGTGAGTTCTTATATTCTTCGGTATATTGGCCCTCTATCGACGGAGCAATATAATTCTCTCTCTGATTGGTTTAGCGGGGGTAAATTTTCGCCTGCTATCAAGAGTAACTTGCTAGTAACATTATTACTATTATTACCCGAAGAGGAAGCTGTAGATAGATCTGATCATTTAAAGAAAAGCCTATTAGCCTTAATAGATGAGGATGGATGCTTGAATAATATTCTATTGGGATTTGCAGAAAAAGCTGTGCATAAAGATTTAGCACAGGTGCGACAGTTATATGATCTATGCAGCAATAAAAATAGCTTGGCGTACGATAGCAACCTGCACGTATCAGCTGCCTACATGCTATGGAAAGTACTAAGTAGACTTGGAGAGCAGTAGTCAAAATTGCTGTAAAATAATACTAAAAATTTGTTAGATCGGATATAAACAATGTAAACCTTTCCGTTACCTTTGGTTGAGGGCCTAAAGATTTTAAATTTATGACGAACCGTATGCTTTATCCTTGGCTATTGGTTGCAATGCTCTGCATTGTTGGCTGCCTGAATTACCTGGACCGTATGATGATCGTGACCATGCGGAGCAGTATTGTGGATGAAATTCCGATGTCAGACGCCCAATTCGGATTATTGACTTCCGTTTTCCTGTGGGTATACGGCTTTTCAAGTCCTTTAGCGGGCTATATTGCGGACAGATTTAGGCGAAGTAAAGTGATTATTGCGAGTCTATTTATCTGGTCTATAGTAACTTGGTTGACTTCTAGAGCCAGTAACTTTGAACAGTTATTGACCGCTCGGGCATTAATGGGGCTCAGTGAGGCATTTTATATTCCGGCTGCCATGGCGCTAATTATGGACTGGCATTCTGAAAGGACAAAATCCACTGCCGTGGGGATTCATGTCGCTGGTGTTACCGTTGGTCAGAGTCTCGGCTTTCTCGGTGCATGGATAGCAGAATCACATACCTGGCATTATGCCTTTAGTCTGTTTGGGGTAATTGGTGTTTGCTACGCTGTAATAGTGCTGTTTTTCCTAAAGGATAAAAATAAACTTCCTTCTTCTCAAAAAAAGGAAGACAGCTATTCAAATGACAGCATAAGCTTTCAGGATGCCCTTTTAAGTTTATTCAAAAATACAGCCTTTTTATGGGTACTTGTTATCTGGGGGCTTGCCGGAGCAGTAAGCTGGATGGTAAATAGCTGGCTACCTACGTATTATAAAGAGACATTTGGTCTCTCCCAGACAGAAGCAGGTCTTTATTCAACAGCATATTTCTTTCCGGCAGTTTTATTTGGCGTAATATTGGGAGGCGCGCTGGCAGATAGGTGGTCAAAGATACAATCTAGAGCTCGCATGTGGGTTCCTGCCATCGGATTTTTGATTGCCGTTCCGGGGGTTTTTATAGCAAGTTATACAGTCACATTATGGGCAACGGTAGCCGGTTTTTTGGTCTACGCGGTTACAAGACCTTTTATTGACGCCAACATGATGCCTATTCTCGGGATGATTACAGATAAGAGATATTTAGCCACAGGATACGGATTTTTGAATTTATTTAGTTGTATAATAGGTGGGATAGGCATTTATGTGGCTGGGATACTTAGAGATGAACAGGTAAAACTTAGTCTTGTATTTCAAGTTGCTGCATTGACAATGGTAGTCTGTGCATTGTTATTGTTTCGTCTAAAAGCGAATTCCGGTAGATAGTATTTGATCAAATTAAGCCAATATGAGAAGAAGTAAAGTTTTACAAATGCTTAAAACTGGCCAGAAGCCAAGCTGTTTCAAGGTAAATTTAAAAGATGCGCAAGTTGCTGAATTGGCCGCAATGTGTGGTTTTGACTGTATCTGGGTCGATCAGGAACACATTGGCCAGGATTGGACAACTTTGCAGGCGCATGTATGGGCCACCAAAAGTCAGGATGTGGATCTGATGGTTCGCGTGTCAAGAGGTTCTTACAGCAATTATATCAGAGCTTTAGAAATGGATGCAACAGGGATTCTGGTGCCGCATATTATGGGCCTCCAAGATGCCAAAGATGTGGTCCATATGACCCGGTTTCATCCGCTGGGACGGCGGCCCGTAGATGGTGGTAACTCAGATGGTGGATATACTACGGTTGATTTTAATAGCTATATAGAGACCGCCAACAGTGAACGGTTTGTCGTGTTGCAGATTGAAGACCCCGAACCCTTGTCGGAGCTGGAGGAGATAGCAGCATTACCTGGTTATGATATGCTTTTTTTTGGACCAGGTGATTTCAGTCAGGGCATAGGCGCTCCCGGCGATTGGGAAAATCCGCTACTTATACAAACCAGAAAACAGATTGCAGAACTTGCAAATAAATACGGAAAGTACGCCGCAACAGTGGGAACTCCGGATAGTCTTCATGAACTGTACGATATGGGCTATCATTTTGTAAGTGTGGGGGCTGATGTTATCGGAATAAAGAATTATTGTCTTTCTATCGTCCGAGCTTTTGGCCGGAAAGATACGAAAGAAACAACCTCCGGCTATTTAGAAAAGAACGCATAAGTATATCGTTTAAATCGTATAGAAAGTATGAAATACAAAGAACTGGGGAATTCTGGAATCCAAGTGTCTGAAATTGCTTTTGGGGGCGTCGAAATAGGAATGCCCTATGGATTGAGCATGCAGGGGGCACATGAACCCATGCAGGAGCGGGATGCCATAAAGCTATTACATAGCGCACTGGATAAGGGTATTAATTTTTTTGATACAGCACGTCTGTATGGCCGGAGTGAAGAAATTATGGGAGATGCTTTCATGGGAATGAGGAGTAGAGTGACCTTAGCTTCTAAATGCCGGCACCTCAGATTGCCTGATGGCACTTTACCTGCCTCAAACGTATTGAAAGCAATTGTCCGGGAATCTATCCGGGAGTCTCTTAAGGCCCTTAAAACGGATTACATTGATGTTTTTTTGTTGCATTATGCAGATGCGGAAATATTGAATATAGAAGTATTGTATGAAGTTTTTGAGGAGATGGTAAATTCCGGCTTGATTCGTGTCCCCGGCATTTCGGTTTACGAACCTGCTGAAACAGCCCTTGCACTCAATAAAGGTTTTTGGAAAGTCATACAGTTACCTTTTAATCTCATGGATCAAAGGCAATCTGCATACTTTGAAAAGGCCAAGGCAGCGGGGGTGGCTATCGTGGCAAGGTCGGTGCTGATGCGCGGTTTGTTGACAGATAAATCATTTCAGCTGCACCCCGCGTTGAAAGATGTACAGGATCATATTCATTTGTTTAAAGATTTGTTCATTGATGGAAGAGATAGCCTGTCCGCTCTGGCGATGCAATTTGTAGCGTCCCATGAAGCTGTGTCATCGGTGTTGATCGGGATAGATAAACAGTCGTATCTGGAAGAGGCATTATGTTATTTTAGGGATAGATACCTGACTTCAAGCGAGCTCGATAGAGCAAGACAGCTATCTTTTCCAGATCAGGAATTTTTAAATTTGGCGAAATGGGATAAAAATGGCTGGTTATGATTAAGATAGGAATAATTGGAATGAGTGCCGGCAATGCACATCCTTACTCATGGACTGCAATTATCAATGGCGCTTTTGATTCTAAAGAAATAGATAACGCTGGATTTCCGGCTGTTTCTGAATATCTGAATGCCAACAAGTCAACACTTGGGGTGATGGGGGCTGAGGTCACCCATATCTGGTGTGAAGACAAGGATCAGGCGGAGTCAATTGCCCGATCGGGACAAATCGGGACCGTGGTAGATAATCTGTCCGACATGGTCGGAAAAGTAGATGCTGTAATCCTAGCGAGAGACGACCCAGATCGGCATTGGGAGATGGCTGTTCCGTTTTTGGATGCTGGAATTCCAATTTTTGTAGATAAACCATTAACAGTCCGTATGGATGAACTGGATCGATATGAGGCTTACGTGGATCAGGGCAAGTTTTTAATGTCATGCTCCTCCATGCGTTATGCTGCAGAAGTTTTGGCTGCAAAGGCGAGTATAAGTAAACTGGGACCAATTCATTTACTTACAGTTGTAGGAAAAAAAGACTGGAGGAAATACGGAGTGCATATGGTTGAAGCGTTAATGAGTGTGCTCGATGATCCTAAACCTATATCGGTACAGTACTTAGGGAAATCAGATTACGATCTTGTTTTACTGGAAATTAATCCAAACTGTTTTGCGAGTATCCATCTGATAGCGGATATCGTGCCCACATTTCAATTATCAATATATGGAGAAAAAGACTGGGCGCTGATCGATATCCGGAATTTCTATAGCATGTTTAAGGAAAATATACTGGAGTTCGTCAAGTCTGTACAGCAGGGGCGGCCTACGTTAGATTTTGATAGAACGCAAAATGTAATTAAGATTATTGCAGCGGCTTTGCGTAGTAAGGAAAGAAATAATGAACGAATATATTTTTAGGTATGCATATTAAAGAGTTATTCAGTTTACAGGGAAAAAATGCGTTAGTGACTGGTGGTGCAGGTAACTATGGGAAGTGCATCGTGGAGGCCTTGTTGGAAGCCGGAGCAAGAGTAATCGTGAGTTCCAGAGATAAAAAAGCTGCGGAACTTGAACTTCAGAAGCATTTTTCTGATGCTAAATGGTCTGTAGTCCAAATGGATCAACAAGATTTAACCTCTTTGGATTCAGGAATGAAAGAAATATTAGCCGTGGTTCCGCGATTGAATATATTTGTAAATAATGCGGTATCAAGACCTATGAATGGTTACGCAGACGATATAAGCCGGTTCAGTGAATCGATGGAAGTAAATGCTACCGGAATGTTTTACCTGCTGCGGTTGGTGGCGGAGCATATGGCCGCTACCGGAGGAGGTTCGGTGATTAATATCGCATCCATGATGGGGATGAAAGGACCTGATTATTCCAATTATGACGGTACGGCAATGGGCGACCTCTCTGCGGATTATTTCTTCCATAATGCGGGTCTGATCAATTTGAATCGTTTTATGGCCAAAAAATATACGGGTAAAAATATCCGGTTTAACTGCATCAGCCCCGGTGGTTTATTTAATCATCAGAATGAGAAGTTTCTTGAGAATTATTGTGCTAAAGTTCCATTGGGAAGACTCGCTAATAAGGATGATATTAAAGGGTTGATTGTGCTATTGTCTTCACAGGCAGGAGCATATGTCAATGGTGAGAATATCTTAATGGACGGTGGGCTGAATGCATAAATCAAAAACAAACAATTTATAACCTTTAGGTCGATTCGTTATTTGCCCCATTTGGATGTGTCAGTAATACTTCACTCCATTGTGACCTTATTAACAAGCGGCTGCTTAAAGGAATCCTGCTTTTATGCTCCACCAGTATTTGGACCGGACATGATTAAATTTTGATCGTTGCCCCTCGGTCATTGAAATAATAAAAAAGCAGCCAATTCTTGACTTCTACACATTTTCCTACTCACCGAGTACTCGCATTTTTTACTTTCATTTCATAAGCGCCAATTTTCTATTTTATTGATACTATTCTTCACTTTTAGCAACTTTACTTGGCAGTTGTCATTAAAAATCGTAATTTCCTATTAACAACCAAAATATATACTTATGAAAGCCATTGAATTTAGACTACCTAAAGAGTTTGATAAATCATTTATTGTTTTCAATGAGAAGGGTACCCATTTTCCATGTCCCTGGCATTATCATCCAGAATTTGAACTTGTACTAGTTAATAAAAGTTCCGGAAAAAGAATGGTAGGCGACCACATTGGTTATTACAACGAGGGGGATCTAGTATTAATGGGACCAAATTTACCACACGTATGGGTAAGTGATAATAGATTTCTCGAAATGAAAGATCCTACAGCTTCAGATGCAACGGTGATACATTTTACACCAGATTTTATAGGCCAGGATATATTTAACATCCCAGAGTTCTCGACATTTTGTGAAATTCTGAACTTATCTTCCAGAGGGATTCACATCCACGAATCAATAGCATGCAAGATAGCGGACATTATGAATAAAATGATAGATGAAAATGGATTAAAACGTCTGAGTTCAATTTTCGAAATTTTTGATCTCATATGTTCTATGAATGAATATGAAGTATTAGCAAGCCCAAATTTTATATATAGTAGCAGTAAAGAAACAAATAGACATAGCCGGATCAATGATTATATACTTCGTAACTTCCACAAGCAAATTACATTAAAGGAAGTTGCTGAGGAGGCCCATATGGCGACAACTACCTTTTGCAACTTCTTTAAGGAACAGTATAGAATGACTTTCGTTGAGTACGTCAACCAGATCAGAGTCGGACATTTTTGCAAACTGATTTCAGAAAAAGACAAATCTATACTTGAAGCAGCTTATATCTGTGGGTTTAACAGTATAGCGAATTTCAATAGACAGTTCAAAAAGTTAAAAGGTATGTCACCATCTGAATTCAAGCGGGCAGTCACTATAAATTAAAGATCATCACGTCTTATTCAATCTTTTAAAAGTGCAATACCGGTGGTAGGCCCAAGCTGTAAAATAATATTTTCGGAACCGTCTGTAAGATTAATTTTCCTGATATATCCACCCAGATCAGATGTGTAAACAACATTTTCATCTTCATCAACTGCTAATCCGATTGCTTCCTTTAAGCCTCTGGCTATAATTCTATGGTTGGAAAGTTTTCCGTCTACAGCAATTATAGCACTGTTAAGACTGTTTCCTTCGGGGGCGGCTCCACGATCTGTCCAATAAAGCAATCCTGTCTTTGCGCCAAATTCAAGATCGATGGGCTCAGGAAGGTTTTCTGCAATACATGCTATCCGGGACAGGTCTGCTGAATCTCCCTGGGGCAATGGGATACGGAAAATTCTTCCTTTACCCCCTTTTGAGGGGCCTTTTTGCGTCCAGTATAAAGATTCATTTTTAGGATCTATTGCAATTCCAACGCATTGTTTTTCAATGTCAGCTAAACCATCGTTGTGATGTTGTACCAGAACCTTTAGATTTGATCCGTCCTTTTCAGCAGTCATGACAGCCATTCCTTCTCTATCACACCAATATAAACGATCTGTTTCATGATGATAAATAAGCTGCTTCGGGGTAGTGATTAGTCCGTTTCCCAGAAGTACAGTGTGCCCGGTGCCATCAAAATTACAAGATTCTACCGATCCATCTTTTGCGGAAAAACCTTCTGGCAGATCCGTTAATCTACCCATAACGATCCAAAATATTTTCTGTGTTTGATAATCAATAGAAATACCATCAGGAATACCATTTGTAATCTCCAAAAGGGTTTCTTTTCTATTGTCCTCCAATGAAATTTTTATGATTTGTGGAGGATCTATCTGCAGACACAATAAAAACTTCATGGCCTTACTTGTTGTAATCATTATAGAATCCTTCTCCGGATTTTCTGCCAAGCTTGCCTTGGGCAACCATTTTTCTTAAAAGTTCACGAGGTTCTTCTGGAATTCCTTCACGTTCTTTTGCGTAATGTTCCTCTATATCTAAAACCACATCCAGACCTACCTGATCCATAAGGCGGAACGGTCCATGCTGGGTACCCATTGTTTCCTTATATATATTGTCTACTGTTTCTGGTGAAGCTACCCCTTGAGCGACCACATATAATGACTCTCTTTTTATAGCTGCCCAAATTCGGTTGTAAATAAATCCAGTACTTTCACGTTCTACCAAATAGGGGGAAAGCCCATATTCTCTTAACTTAACCGTGAGAAATTCTAAAATGGCCTTGTCGGTTTCCCCACATGTCATCAGTTCAACGGCTCTGGCCACAGGAGGCATCATAAAATGCATACTAAGCAGCCTGTTTTTGTGTTTTACATTACCGGAAAGTTGGCTAGAGCGGTAAGATGAAGAGTTTGTTGCCATTATAGCGTCAGCTGGAAGCATACGATCTACCTGACCAAGAACTTCTATCTTCAGTTCAGGAATTTCAGGTAAACTTTCAATGGCCAACCACACATTTTCTAAAGATTCCTGCAAATCGGTTGAAGTTGTAATTACCCCTTTCCTGCCGGAAGGTATTGTTTTTAAAAGTTCCTGAATGTTTTGTTCGATAAATTCTTTTGCTTCGTTCAGCGCATTGGTGCTTTAATCATATATTCTAACTTCAGCACCTTGTGTACATAACATCAGGGCAATACGCCTGCCTAAAGTCCCTGCGCCCAAAACTACCATAGGACGCTCATTTGTTGATTTTTCAAATAACTGATTCATAGTGTATTAATCTTATTACAAATTTACCCAATCACAATAACAAGTTTTTTGTCTCAATGTATTCAATTTGTGTTTAGAAATGCAAATGTTCCCGCGCTGGTGTTTTACTAAATTGTACTGTTACCGTATTATATTATTGCCTAATTTAGACTTCTGAAATGAACGTATCTATGCAACAGACAGAGGCTATAAAAGTTTTTAGTGGTTTGGAATATAAACAGCAGATCGTGTTCAACAGGCCCTTTTTTCCACAACATTATTCGATATTTATTCTCAAAAGCGGTAGGGTTGTTTTTAGAAAGGCGTTACAGCAAATAGAACTGTCTACACCTTTAATTGCTTTTTTTAATGCAACTTCTGTTTATGAGTATCTGGAAATCAGTGATGATCTGGACGGATATGTAATATCGATTCCTTTAAACTTTTTCAAGCTGTTTTCAAATAAGTTTAATATTCTTAAGCTAATCATATACTTAAAAAATAGTGTTGGTAAGGCTTATCATTTACCGGAAAAACAGCTGGAGGAAATTATGTTTCTCGTAAGTGCTCTCCACCGCATTATTAAAAATGATACGCATCAGCCTCAGCGAAATGAGCTTACAGAACATCTCTTCTACTGCATTATACTGGCGATATCAGATTATTTATATCGCACTGATGAAATCGAAATTATTACCTCAAGAGAAGAGCTTTTCACTTTAACATTTCTGAAAAATGTAGAAACCTATTTCAGGCAACAAAAAGATGTCGCATTTTACGCATCGCGTCAATGTGTTACAGTACGACACCTTTCATTCGTAGTAAAAAAAACAATGGGAAAAACCTCATTGCAGATTATCAACGAATTTCTTATCAAAGAAACGATGACACTTCTTGCTGATACAGATAACACCATTGCGTATATCGCTGATAATTTAGGATTTGCAGACAGCCAGAGCCTTTATCATTTTTTTAAACGAAATACTGGCTATACTCCGAGGCAATACCGGAATCAGTTGTTGGGAAAACTCTAAAGCCCGTGCATTATTTATCTTTTATATTGCGCTTATTTTAAAGAGGCACTACGGGATGATGTTGACGAAGCGCTAATAGTGGTGGAGCACCTAAATTAAGACAGATGGAAAAGACTCGTTAAACAGGTCGTCTCGATAACCGTTAATTAGGGGTCAAATTGATCAGAACGTCTTCTTCGGATGGATGGTGCGGGATGGATTTGTCAATCCGCGCAGTATCTTTGCAGTTTACCAACCTAAAAGTATGAAACTGCGCCATGACTGCTCGGTTTTTCCACGTAGGGAAATCGAACAGTCAGTCGACTGAACGAAAAACTCTCCCGGCAGAACCAAGTAGTCAGGGGAGTTTTTCATGCAGTTACCCGGAAAAATGAGGCAAACACCC
This sequence comes from Sphingobacterium sp. UBA7038, assembly GCF_002494055.1. Taxonomy (NCBI): domain Bacteria; kingdom Pseudomonadati; phylum Bacteroidota; class Sphingobacteriia; order Sphingobacteriales; family Sphingobacteriaceae; genus Sphingobacterium; species Sphingobacterium sp. UBA7038. The sequence continues at coordinate 7,239 of NZ_DLAV01000009.1, read as the reverse complement.
GTCTGATTCATTTTTCCACGTGGGGAAATTAAAATTCCATTGGTTTGTTTGTAGCAGTCATAAGACTTCGCGAATGTTCCATGGGACTGCAACGCAATTTTACTGTGCGGAACCGGCCATTTACAGCGCGGAATTGCCCATTTTGCAGAAGAAGCATCTAAATGACATACGCGGAAATTGAAGTGATTTTGTAGAAATAAAATATCCAATATCCTTTCGTATGCAATTGGAAAATACTCCCTAAGGAGTATTGCCTCAAGGACAAATTGGGGATAATTTTGGTTAATAGATATTTTCAGAGCATAAACCTTTATAGCATAGTTATGGAAAGAAATTATTTATTGTCTTATTGATGATCATAGCAGGTAAAGTGGGATCTGCTTAATATGACCATCCCGGCAAATAGACTAACAGGTAAGAACTCGAACAGTTAAAATCTATAAGCATGAATAAGCTATTCTATATCGTAATTGCAATTGTACTTCTTTTGAGTGGATGCAGCAAAAACAACGAACCTAATCCGGATGGAGGTGGCAAAAACTATGGAGTCGGATATATTTTCAATAAGCTAGGCCTTCAGGGCATCAGGAAGCTCAACCTTTCTAATGGAGAGATTTCAGATGTTTTGCCTGCCTGGCCTAGCGCAGGCTGGGATATTGGTTGGAGTGGTAAAACGGGTGTAAAAAAAGAGGAACCGGCAAGTTATGATACGCGATATATCATTTTTGACGTAGCGAATGGTGCTACAATTCGTGAGATCAAGTATGAACCGGCGGGTTACCGCGGAGGTCTCCCATATTTGTCGCCGGACGGAACTCTGCTTGCGTTAAGCCCCACACTAAATGAAGGTCTGGTTGTCCTTAATATGGAAGGTAAAGTCCTCAGAAATATATCCGGATATGGCTCCAGTCATAATTTTGAGTATCTGGATCCCATTGCCTGGGAGCCTTCGGGCAGTATTCTCTTTAAGAAATATGGTGGCCTATGGCGTACTTTGTCCGATTTTTCTAGGGCAACAAAAGTACGCGAGATACCATTTTCAGACTGGAACGGTGAGGCCACAGCAAGCCCTGATGGTAAAAAGATCGCTATACCAGCGGGAAATCATATCTGGCTTATGAATAGTGACGGCAGTGATTTTCATGCTATAACTGAGAGCAATCAGAAAGAAATTATGCCAAGCTTTAGTCCAGACAGTAAATTTATAGCCATAGCAGCTAATCCCAGGTCTCCGGAAATACCAGGTAGCTCTGAAAATACATTCCATCTATGCCTGATACCAGCGGATGGTCAGGTTTACAAGGTTTACCCAGGGGAAGATAAGCGCGTGATCCATCCCAGCGAAAAAGGAACATCAAATTCCAGTGGGCTTGGTATGACTATCGTTGGGAACTTTGTCTGGCGATAGCGGATGTCGTGCTTTAAGCGCAACAGGATTCCTTGTCGAGAGAAAGTGGTATTAGGTATAGGTCAAAATGGAGTTGGTCGAAATTATTCCTTTTATAATATGCTTATTTGTAGCTTACTAGCCATTAAGCCCAAATCGATTATTATGAAAGGATGCCAAACCGAAATTATTGGGATTTCCACGAAATATTCTTAGAATGTCCTCAATAGCCTATAATACACAAATATTATATAAATGTTATTTGGATGTAGGTAACAACGTGAAGAAGCAATATAGATTTGACGATGTTCAGTAAGAGCTGAAGGAGCTCCAGGCCTGGATGATCAGCTGTTTATGACAGCTGGTCTGGACATCACCCGGTATAAACAGGTAGCAGCTTGTCTCAGACTCTAAGCAGGCCAACACAGACTCCTTATATTTTATCACAAGCTCCAGACAGAATATGCTAAGCTGCATGAAACCTGCAAGCTTTTACCATGCATCTGCAACAGACTGCACGCTGTTTAATATAAACTTCCTGTACTTTGTCCTTAGTTCACCCTCATACCCTCCAACTGTCTAATAGTTGAGCTGTAACAGACAGCAGTCTATCCCATTCTACTCGCTATCCCATTCTACTCGCACTTTGCCGCAAACTGTTATCAATTGAATCTGAACTTATCGTCGTTTATCAAAAACAACATGGTGTTCGGGTCAAAACCATGACAGACTTATAGCAGTATATGCGAGGAAAAAGTGCCTGTATCTCTTCGGCCTGCAAGTACATATCCCACACGTTCTAAAACCTCGCGCCCCAGTTCTCCCGGTCTAAACTTCTATATTGGATTGCTTCTGCGAGATGATGGTTTTCGATCACTTTACTCCGCTCCATATCGGCGATCGTGCGTGCAACTTTCAGTATTCTATCGTATGCTCTTGCAGATAGGCTCAGACGTTCAATAGCCGTTTTAAGTAACTTCCTTCCGGGCTCATCAATCTGACATATTTCTCGGGTCAATTGTGTACTCATCTGGGCATTACAATGGATGTCTGGAAAAGAATCGAACCGTTCCTTTTGAATTTCGCGTGTTTGAATGACTCGACGGCGTACCGTGCGGCTATCATCTATAGAACGTGTTGTATTCAATTCATCAAATAGCACGGGGGTGACTTCGATGTGGAGGTCTATACGGTCTAAAAGTGGTCCTGATATTTTGCTTAGATAACGCTGAACGGTGTTAGTGCCGCAGATGCATTCTTTCTCGGGGTGATTGAAATAACCACAGGGGCAGGGATTCATGGCAGCAATGAGCATAAAACTTGCGGGGTACTCGACGGTAAGTTTAGCTCTTGATATCGTAATTTGACGCGATTCAAGTGGCTGACGCATGACTTCGAGGACGCTCCGTTTGAATTCTGGCAATTCGTCAAGGAATAATACGCCATGGTGGGATAAAGAAATTTCACCCGGCAATGGATTTGAGCCGCCCCCTACCATGGCCACATCGGATATTGTATGATGTGGAGAACGAAAGGGCCGTGCAGTGACGAGGGAGTCTTTCGCCTTTAGATTTCCAGACACAGAGTGTATTTTGGTCGTTTCCAGCGATTCGGTCATATTGAGTGGGGGAAGGATCGTTGGTAGTCTTTTTGCCAACATGGTTTTTCCTGCTCCTGGTGGACCTATTAAAATAAGGTTATGTCCACCAGATGCTGCGATTTCCAGCGCTCGTTTGATATTCTCCTGTCCTTGTACATCAGAGAAATCGACGTCATAAATGGCCGTATCATCCTGAAAAAATGTTTGTATGTTAACTTTTGTAGGCTCGATTGTTACAGTATGATTGAGAAATTCCACTACTTGGGTCAGATTTTCTACACCAATAACATCGATTTCAGTGACGATAGCTGCCTCTTTTGCATTGGCTTTAGGTAATATTATTCCTTTAAACCCTTCTTTGCGCGCCTGTAATGCAATTGGTAGAACACCACGTATGGGCTTAATACTTCCGTCTAATGATAGCTCGCCTAAAATAAGATAGTCTTCCAGACGGATATTTGTGATTTGGCCGGAAGATGCTAATATGCCTATTGCAATTGATAGGTCGTAACTTGAACCTTCTTTACGAATATCTGCGGGTGCCAAGTTGACAACGATCTTTTGGCGTGGCATGTGAAGTTGACAGGAATTAATGGCACTTTCGATACGTCTTAAGCTTTCTTTAACGGCATTGTCAGGCAGGCCAACGATATAATAATGGAGGCCAGTAGATACGATTACCTCGACGGTAATAGTGCAGGCATTTATCCCATAGACGGCGCTGCAATAGGTTTTATTTAGCATAATTTTCATAATCGACTGATTTAAAGATACTAAAAAATTGAGTAAGTTAATAATTGTCGGGTGAAATATTGATGGAGGATCCAAGATTACCGAAAAAAATGATTATATTGTTAATATAGTTCCTTATTAATAACGGATAAAAAGCATTGTTTGGCAAACGATTTGCTTTGTTAATTGTATTATTAACGAGGACTAGATTCTTCGTAATAGATTTAGAACTTTAAAAGAAAAAGAAATGAATGACACAAGTAAAGTAGCTTTGGCGTTATTAGCCGGTCTTGCCGCGGGTGCAGCTTTGGGAGTTTTATTTGCTCCAGACAAAGGGTCGGATACAAGAGATAAAATAAATGATTCATTAAGCGATTTGAGTGATGCTATTCGGGAAAGAGCAGAGGAGCAATTTGATCAGTTGAATGATTTCAAAGAGAAGATTGTTTCTACGTTAAAAGGGAAGTTAAATCAGGCAGAAGAAGTGCTGGATGATGATATCATCGAACATGCATAGTTCGCAGATTATTCAAAAGAATAATTGGTGTAGAGTACATATTATCAGGCTATTTCGCGAGATAGCTGTTTTTACGATAGCTGCGCGCTCTTCATGGGTATAGAGTAGTGCTGTGTTGCGGTTATAAGATACAGCGTTTTCGTTTTTTTAGTTATGGGCTGAAATAGCCTGAATAAATTTTAGATGCATGGAAGAAGAAAAATTTTCACTAAGTGGTACGTTTCAAAAGACCAAGGAGTATATTGACTCCCAATTTAAACTTGTTAAATTAAAAACAATTGAACGATCATCTCGTTTAATTGCAAGCTTAGTGGTAGATGCAACTAAGCTTATTTTTACTTTATTTGTTCTGTTTTTCTTATGCTTAGCACTAGGTTTTTGGCTGGGAGAGTTATTGGGTAGTTATTCATTAGGTTTTTTGGCAACAGCAGGTATCTTCTTAGTGATCATTATCCTAATCCGCGTTTTTGAGCCTATGCTGGAATCAAAATTTATGGATCTCTCCATTCGACGTTTTTTGGCTAAATGGAACGATGAAATTGAGCAAGAAGAGGAAGAACTGCATAAAGAAAAACTTGATAGAGAAAGGGCTACAAATGAACAATAAACAGACCAAAATACGTAATTTACAGGAACTTAAAGCTGAAATATTGCGCTTAAAGACATTAAAGAATGAGCAGGAGCTATATCTAAAGGCTCAATTTACATTGCTTAACAATAAAATAGAGGCCCCCATCCGTTTTTTTAATTCCTTAAAAAATAATATCCCGGGTGCGAATATTATACAGCAGATGTTTGCCAAAAGTAATAATCCAGATTCCGATTGGCTAACGAAGACCTTACGTATCGGCGTGCCCTTTGTTATGAATAGGTTGTTCCTAAAAAATACGGGCGTTTTAAAGAAAGCGCTGATGTTGCTGTTATCAGAGCGTGCTGTCGGCCAGATCAATCAAGATAAAATCACCGGTCTCATCGGTAAATTAACGAGCTTTATTCGTCCCAAGAAAAAGAAGAAAAATAAAGCTGCGGAAGCTGAAAATGCAGTGATCAAGGATGAGGTTAACGAGTACGGAATTCCTTCATATAGCGAGACCTACTAATGCGATCGCGTTGGATTTATTCAGAAGCATTTGCTTCTTTCTTCAAAAAATCCGCATAAGCTAGTTGAATGCCCTCCCGAAGGTCGACTTTGTGCTTCCATCCGAGTGCATGTATCTTTGATACATCCATGAGTTTACGTGGTGTGCCATCCGGTTTGGAACTGTCGAAAGCGATATTACCTGTGTAACCAATTACATCTTTAATCAACTCTGCGAGATCTTTGATGCTTAGATCTTCACCTATACCGATATTGACAAATTGCTTGTCGTTATAATGATTCATTAAAAAAATACAGGCATCTGCCAAGTCATCGGAAAATAGAAATTCCCGTAACGGGCTTCCTGTTCCCCATATAATAACTTCAGCGATCTGATTGATCTTAGCTTCATGGAATCTTCTAATCAACGCCGGTAATACATGTGAGTTTTGCGGATGGTAATTGTCGTTAATTCCGTAAAGATTTGTTGGCATTACGGATATATAATTGCAGCCATATTGATCCCGGAAGGCTTCTGTCATTTTTATACCGGCAATTTTGGCGATTGCGTAAGGCTCATTCGTCGGCTCTAGGGTGCCTGTTAACAACATGTCTTCTTTTAAAGGCTGTGGGGCCATTTTTGGATAGATACAGCTTGAGCCTAAGAACATTAATTTTTTAACCTTATTATCGTAGGAAGATTTGATGACGTTATTCTGTATAGCCATATTCTCGTAGATATAATCAGCGCGATAGGTGTTGTTCGCCATGATCCCGCCAACTTTGGCTGCGGCTAAGAAAACATAGTCCGGTTTTTCCTGATCGAAAAAATCAGCCACTGCTTGCTGATTGCGCAGATCTAATTCGGAAGATGTGCGTGTGACAATGTTGTTGTACCCAAGCTCCGATAATTTGCGATGAATTGCCGATCCGACCATTCCACGATGGCCTGCTATATAAATTTTAGCGTCTTTCTCCACGATAAGTTATTGATTCCTGCAAACTTAGATAAATTGCTTTTTATATGCAATATAATTCGCCATTGTGGATACAATTTATGCGTTACGGTGTATGCTATAGGACTTCGGATTGTTCTGTAATTACCGGTATTCGTGCTGTCTCTCAGATTTATTTTTTTTAGCGGGAATATAAGGTTATTTTTGCGGGATATTTATTAAAAAATGGGAAAGGACAAACTACGTAAATTTGCTGAAGTTGCTACTTTTGAAAATGTAATCCAACTCGACGCAGGCAAAGAATATAAAGGAAAATGGGCTGAGAAGCAATTTGGTAACAATAATCCGGTTGTTTTGGAGCTTGCTTGTGGTAAAGGTGAGTATACTGTTAATCTAGCGAGATTGTTTCCGGAGAAAAATTTCATCGGTATCGATTTTAAAGGTAATCGTATTTGGCGAGGAGCCAAAACAGCTTTGGAGGATGGAATTCGGAATGTTGCTTTTCTTCGGATACAAATTGAGACTATCCTTGAACATTTTGCTGAAAATGAAATTGATGAGATCTGGATTACCTTTCCGGATCCGCAACCGCAAGATAGCCGAGAAAAGAAACGATTGACCGGGCCAAAGTTTTTGGATCGTTATAAAATCATTATGAAGCCTGAAGGGATGATGAATTTGAAAACAGACAATGACGGTTTTTATGCTTACACACTAGAGCAGATCGATTTACAGGGTTTGAAAAAATATAAGGAAACGACAGATCTTTACCATTCAGACTTGGTTGATAACGTTTTATCTATTAAAACATACTACGAGCGGAAGTATTTGGCGCATGACAAGAACATTAACTATGTGAAGTGGAGTTTCGAGAAGGCTTAAGCCTTAACGCTTCTGTTGTAATAAATGAAGCTGTCTCAAATTTTATTGAGGCAGCTTTTTTATTAAATATGGCTATGCGATAGATTT